>CAZRLV010000303.1:0-4660 GCA_964600955.1 uncultured bacterium | reverse complement strand
CCGTGGCTTGACAGGGTGTCATCCATATGAGGGTGTCAGGCATGCCTGACCCGAATAGCAGAGGGGAAGATGAATCCCCTGGTCAGGCCAGAGGATGACAGAAATCAAGAATCAGAAGTATCAAAGGTAGCAGAGGAATCCAAGGAATGAAGAAAAAATCTTTTCCGACCATTTGAATGGATCCCCCGGTCAAGCCGTAGGATGACGGAACTTTCTTTCCAATCCATTGAATCCATTATTTCCATTGAATCCATTATTTCCATTGCTCCTATTGTTGCCTCTTTTCTTTCCACATTCCTCTAGTTCATTTTCCAAACTGCCACCTTCCAGACCCTAAACTCGTCATTCTCCGGCTTGACCGGGGGATCCATCTTCAAATCAAGAATCCAGAATTCAGGAGTCAAAATTCAGAACGAAGAAGGTAATTCCTGAACCTCTTCCTTGGCGACTTTCTTGAAGTCCTCGACTGCTTAGCTTATCGATTTATTGTAAGATCGCATAAAATGAAAAATTCTCAGCCTTACCGCCTTCCTATACCCCTCATTTTAGCCCTGCCAATTTGGCTGATTTTGCTTGTGGGTTCTGTCATGGCTCATCCCATTGATATTTCTAGTTCGGTTCTTTATCTCAAGGACAATCATGTTGAGGGCAAGATTGTTTTGCCCATGGCGGCGGTGCTTCGCTATTTTCAGGGCGGTGGCAAGCAGGGTATGACAGCGGCCCAAAAAAAGCAGGAGATTTTTTCATACGTGGACTCGCATTTTCAGATTCAGACTGAATCCGGACAAAGTCTGGGCTGGGTTACGCGCGCAATGAGCTTTCGCAGTGTTGATGATCCTGAAAAGATGAATCTTCAGATACGCTTCAAATCCGAAATACTTCCGCCTCAGGGCCAGATCCACCTCCAAAACACCTTGTTTTTCGAGAAGGCTCTCACACAGAAAAACCTTATCACTCTCTATGCCAAGGGCGGAATTGACAAGCTTATTTCCACGGTTTCAGAATATCGGTTTCTTTTGCGAGATTCAGTTCAGCCCCAGGCCTCTGCGACCAGCACCGGAACCTTTGTAACTATTCGTATGGGGATTGAGCATATTTTATTAGGTTTTGATCACCTCATCTTTCTCTTTTGCATTCTTCTAACCGTAAGGAAATGGCGAAATTTATTACTGACCATTACGGCTTTTACAGTCGCGCATAGTCTTACATTGGTCCTGACTGCCCTGGATATACTTGTGTTCTCACCGAGACTGACAGAGTCATTGATTGCACTAAGCATAGTCTTTGTTGCTCTGGAGAACCTGATTTGCAAAAATTTTGATCAGCGTTGGAAACCCACTTTTATTCTTGGACTCGTGCATGGAATAGGTTTTGCCTTTGCTTTTGATCTGGCAGGTTTGCAAGACTGGGAACTTCTGAAATCAGTTCTTTTTTTTAATTTTGGAGTTGAGATGGGGCAGTTGGGTTTTATTCTAGTATTGTCCCTGCCTTTTTGGTTGATTAGTGCTTACCCCCATCTTAACCGGTGGGTTATCCGTTGGGGATCTGTTTCTGCAGCTATTTTAGGTCTGTATTGGTTTCTTGAACGCTCTGGCGCGCTACCTGAATCCTGGATGGGCCTTTTCTAGTTATCTATGCAAAATAGACAACTTAAAATCCTGGGCCTTTTCTTATGGGGATGCCTGATTCTGACAGCCCTCTATTTCGCCCAGGATAACGATATTGCGTTAAATACGATACCGGGGCAGTTGAAAGAGTGGGTGGAGAGCCTGGGAGTCTGGGGGCCGGTTTGTTTCATTTTTATCTATATTTTGCGTCCTTTTCTTTTCTTTCCTCCTTCGATTCTTTGTGCAGGGTCAGGTCTTATTTTTGGTCCCTGGTTGGGAATGCTTTTTACAATCCTGGGGGAGAATCTCAGTGCGCAAATCACTTATCAGCTAGGTAAAATTTTCGCCTCGAAGCTTGTGATTCACTTAACACGCGAGCAAGGGATCAGCGCACGAATTTTTTCGATTTTGCGTGAGCATGATTTACTGGCGGTACTCATTTTGCGGCTGACTTATCTGCCTTTTGACTTGGTGGGCTATGTTTGCGGAGCAACCCGAGTAGGTCCGATGAATTTTATCCTGGGAACCTTCTTGGGGACCCTTCCCGGGATCGTCGGATTTGTATTTCTGGGGAGTTCTGTTTCAGATTCAGGCAATTTAATCATTGTCCTGGTTTCAATCCTGATTGGAGTCGCTCTTTTCAAGATTTTTCAACAAAACCCCTACAAGCCCCAAAAGAGTCTCAGTTAAGTGACTTTTTTGATTTTATAGAAGCTAGCTGTTTTTTCTTGGAGATGACTTCACTGAGCAGCCAAGTTTTGCTTTCATGAATTTCACGATCATCAGAGAGATAAAAACTTACGGGCTTTTTCTTACCCACATGGACGTATTCAGCATGACCTGCCACGGTTTTAAACTGAATATTCTTATGGGAAACCCGGGCATAGGCCCTGAGAAACTCTAGATACATCGAGGGCGGAATATCGGATTTGATTTCTTTGATCACATCCACCAGAAACCCGGGAAGCCGTGCCAAAACCTTTAAATTCTCCCAACTGATGCTCTTGAGGGTTTTGATTTTTTTAAGGAAGACGCGAATAAATTTCTGCTGACGTTGGATGCGACCCAAGTCTCCTTTCCCGTCCCCTCTGAACCGAACATATCCTTCGGCGTTGCTTCCATCTAGGAGTTGGAATCCCTTGTCTAGATGAATGGCCAGTCCTCCTGCCTTGTCCACATAATGAAAATCAGACTCGACTTCAAGCTCCACCCCGCCAATGACATCAATTAGCTTTCTAAAGAGATCCAGGTCAATTTGAAGATGATAATCTATGGGAAACCCCAGGGCTACTGTCAGGGTATCCTTCAAGAGTTCTATCTGTCCCCATCTCAAGGTGTGACTGAGTTTATCCCGTACTATCTTTCCCATATGATTAATTTTTACACGCATGTCCCGGGGAAGACTGAGCAAGCGAATTTGCCCGCGTTGACTATCAATTCGCGACAAAATCACGGTATCTGCTCGACCGTATTTCTCCTTGCCCACAATGAGTACAGTGTGCGATCTCCCCTTCCAGGAATGAGACTTTAGCGACTGGTTTGACTTCGGCTTTGCTTTCTGCTTGGCTTCGAGTTCCGGCATAGGTTCCGGCATAGGTTTCGGTTTAGGTGCAGAACTTGGACTGGGGGAAGCTTTCTCAAGAGCCTTGGCAAGCACGATGGTTGGTGGCTTGGAAGCTGGGGCAGACTTGGCAGGGATATGGGATGCTATGACAGTTGAACTGGAGGATTTGGTTTTGGGAGCTGCTGTCTGTTCAAGCATTGGCACCGTGGCACTTGGGAGGGATGGGGTGCCGCTTACCGTCAATTGAACCGTCTGAGAAACCTGAATGCGAGGCTCCTTTTTAAGCAATTTTTTAGGCGATTTGATCTCGATTTCCGCTCGAGTTTTAAATTCTGGTGCGGGCGAATGGGCCAACATGATGAAGTCTGAGCTTTTTTGCGTCAGAGTTACCGAGGTTGTACTGCGAAAGGATTCAAGCTGTCCCAGCAAATCATTGAACCCTCCCTTGACCTTATCTGACGAGTTTTTGGCCGGTTTTGGATTTGCCTGGGCCAGGGAACTTGAATCGACAGGGCTCTCTGGGGCTGGCGCAGCAGGCCCACTTTGAGTATTAATTTCTACCTGGGTTGAAATCCAAATTACGAGTGCTGCAACCGATAGGACGGGCACAGATTTCTGAAGAAAAGATTGGTTAAAGACCCTGGAAAAGCCCTCCCATGAAAACCGTAGACTGGCCAAAACTTTGTGATAAATTATGCGCTCAAGTTCTGCAAGTTTCAAGAGAAGCTTCCTTGAGAAACGAGCACTCTGACGAATGACGGATGCAAGCCCTGTCAAGCTCTGCTTCAGAAGACCATGTACGGAAACAACAAGGACTTTAAAGACTCTGAGATGATGGCCAAGGCTTTCACCAAGATCCACCGTGGGGGGTGAATGTTTGGGCGGGGGTTTTTGCAAATGTTGGGCTCTTTGCTTTTTCTTTTGCATCTGCAGTTCGCGTTGCAGAACCCGTAATAGGCCTTGCAGAGTCTCTGGGTCTTGTTCGAGAAGTTGAATCAAATCAGATCCGGGAGATAGGAGTGCCCGGACTCCCTCAGGCTTTTTCTCATATTCTTCCAGGCGAAGCCGTCGCTGAGTTTGTGAAAGTCTGAGTAGTGGGGAAGTTTCCGACGGATGCCCTATGGGAGACTCAAAATGAACCCGTATCCAGGATTGAATTTCCTGACAAAACAGAGTCCATGTTTCAGAGGTTGAGCCCTCAATTTCCCGACGTAAAAACCCGGAGAGATTGAGAAGGTCTACATCACCCTTCAGGTAGTCCTTGAGCAGGCTGGCCCGGCGGGAGAGGTCTGGCTCTCTCTCGATTTTTTCCAACATATCCCTATCCTTCGGAACTCTATGCTAAAAACATGCTGAACTGGACAAAAAATGCTGAAAAAGAGGGCATTTTGATGAAATTTAATTAGCGCTCGCGAACAACAGCGTGTGCGATATCTGAATTCAGATGCAGCCACTGCATTCGCAAAACTTCGTAACTCATCTCATATCC
>CAZRLV010000302.1:4217-4692 GCA_964600955.1 uncultured bacterium | reverse complement strand
CCCTCAGCCGCAAGGGCCGCCAGGATCAGCGAAACCGAAGCCCGCAAATCCGTGGCCATAACCTGCGCCCCGCGCAGTTTTTCAACACCTGTTACTTTGGCGGTACCTCCATGTACCTCGATCTCTGCCCCCATCCGCTCAAGAACTTTGAAAAATCCATTGCGAGTTGGATTTAGAAGCAGATTCTTGAGAATCAGTTCACTGCCTGGAAGCAAAGCGGCGGCAGCCATAAAATAAGCCGCAGTGGAAGGGTCAGCCGGAATTTTTAGCTCAAATCCATCGAGAGGTTGGGATAAGGGGCCTTTTAGACTAATAGTTTCCCCCTGGGTCTTAAGTTCAATTCCAAGAAACCGAAACATGCGCTCGGTATGATCTCGCGTTTTGAAAGGATCATGAATGATCGTCTCACCCTCAGCCCCAACGGCCGCCAGAAGAAGAGCCGATTTGACTTGCGCACTAGGAAGCTCAAGCTGGT
>CAZRLV010000302.1:0-4207 GCA_964600955.1 uncultured bacterium | reverse complement strand
ACCCATCAAAGGTGCTTGTTCCAGGCTCATAGGCAGAGTGCCTGTAGAGCTTTTTATCTGCGCTCCCATCATCCTTAGTGGCTCTACAACTCGCTGCATGGGCCGCCGCGAAAGGGAACGATCTCCAATCAGTTTTGCTGGCAATCCCAATCCTGCGAAAAATCCAGCAAATAATCGTGCTGTGGTTCCAGAGTTTCCACACTCCAGATCACCCTGTGGGGCCTTCAGGGTGCCTCCTTTCAAAATCAGATCCGGTAACTCTCCCTTGCAGGTCAAGCCACAAGCCTTGAGCCCTGCAAGAGTGGCCTTGATATCCAGGCTCATGGGTAGATTTCTAAGTCGCGTAGGTTCGCTCGATAGAGCTGAGAGTATCAGAGCTCGATGCGAGATAGATTTATCACCTGAGAGAAGAAGCTTCCCTTGAATGCGCATGGCAATGTCAGCTCATTGCGGACTTGAGCCGGTCAGGGGTTTTCCCAGAGCTTGACCTACTGTGCGAACCGTTTTCATCAATTCGGTGAATTGATCTGGCACCAGGGCCTGAGGCCCATCACATAAGGCCTCTTCAGGCCGATCATGGACGTCTACCATTAATCCATCGCAACCCGCTCCAATTCCGGCCAGAGCATGGGGAATGACATGAGAACTACTGCCGCTGGCATGACTCGGGTCTACAATGATGGGGAGATGGCTCATCTGCTTGATGGCTGGAATAATACTGATATCAAGAGTGTTTCTTGAATGAGTGTTGAAAGTGCGAATACCCCTCTCACAAAGCACAACATCCTTGCAGCCATGGGTGAGAAGATATTCAGCTGACATAAGCCATTCATCCAGAGTCGCACACATCCCTCGTTTTAAAATTACGGGCTTGCCCTGACGAGCCACTTCTTTAAGAAGCGCGAAATTTTGCATATTTCGCGTTCCCACCTGAAGCATATCCACGTAACTTGCCACCAAATCAGCCGTCCCCACGCAAAGAACCTCGGTAACCACCGGAAGTCCGGTAACTTCTCTGGCTTTGGCCAAAATTTCAAGCCCCTGCTCCCCAAGACCTTGAAATGAATAAGGAGAGCTCCTGGGCTTGTAAGCACCACCGCGCAAAATCCTGCAGCCACGCTCTGCAACTGCCGAGGCTATACGCAGGGTGGATTCTTCACTTTCAACCGCGCAGGGTCCACCAATAATCGTGAGGCCACCATCTCCGAAACAGGTGTCACCTACTCGAACTATGGTGTCTTCAGGGTGCACCTCCCGACTGGCCAATCGATAGGAAGATGTGACGGGAATAAGCCGTAATACACCAGGCATCCGTCCCAGAGAAACCAAATCATCCGTTGCACGATTCCCGGTCACCGCAATACAAACTCTTCCTTCTCCAACAACCTTCTGAGGGGTAAATTCATAGGAACGAATACGCTCCATCAAATCATCCACTTGCTGCGGCGAGGCACTCGATTGCAAAATGAAAAACATAGGGGCTCTTTTAGCAAAAACTCAGATTGAATCTGTCATTATACTTGAGTCTGAAGTTTTTTGTTTCACTCGTTAAAATCTGAGCCATGAATTAAGAAACTAGAGTAGGAAGGAACTATAGGAATCATCGGGATGGGGAATCCAATTCTGTCATCCTACGGCTTGACCGAGGGATCCATTCAAAATGGTAAGGCACGAATTATCGAAGAGAAGAGGAAGATGAATCCCCCGATCAAGTCTGAGAATGACGATATCTATGAGCATTCATGCCCTACGAAACTTACTCGATGCTTGATGGAAGTTTTAAGTGAATAAAGTAAGCAAAAAAAAATCGGCTCCCGTGTGAGAGCCGAATTTTAAACCCTGCTTTATTTGGAATTAGTTCAAAGGTACAACTACGTTTACGCAAGCTGTAGGAAACATTCCCTCAGGCTTTGCAAGCACAACAATGGTTTTCACAACACCGTTGGCGACACAGCCAGGAGAGGTTCGCTCCAAAAGGGCCAATTGATCGGGCGTTAAACCCCCTGCCGGGTAGTTATTTGCTAATAATACTACGGCCTTTGGATTTTGAAACTGAATGAACTTGCTACCGTTTTGAACCCCAACATTTCTACCCATAAAAGGCAGTTGTGTAGGCTTACCCGGCTCAGTATTGAACTGAACGCCCTTATGAGTTCCCCGCAGCTGGGTATTATTTCCAGCATCACGAAAAATCGTGACATCCCCAATTTCATTCGAAACGGAATACTCGGGAACTGGTGCCATAGGATTTGCTCCGTAGAGCCGTTCAAACTTCTTGGTTTGTCCCTCAATATTGTACATTTCTTTGAGCTCCAGGGTACCAAGAGGCTCACCGGTGATGATGTTCAAGATCTCCCCCGACATTACCGGCCCCTGGGCCGCTGTAACACTCAGTCCCAGAACCATTCCCACTAAAATACTTCCAACTCTTTTAAACATCTCGATACTCCTCGATAACCCAGTCACCAATTTACTCTATATTCCCCTACGAAGAAGAGGGAAGTATGTTGCCTGGAAATTAAACAAACGTCAAGGGGGAAAGGAAAAAATAGTCGCCATCTTCTGCTTCCACCTCCCCGCTCTTTTCTTATTCTATAGTTCTCTAGTTCCGATAGTTCTGTAGTTCTTTGTTTTTGTCATCCTACGGCTTGACCGGGGGATCCATTCAAAAGGTCGAAAAGCTTTTTTCTTCATTCCTTGGATTCCTCTGCTACCTTTGATTCCTCTGATTCTTGATTTTAAGCTTACCAAAGTGAGGCTGGGGAGGTGGATTCCAGGCTGTTTTCCAGGCTGTCTTCTAGTTCTGTGAAGAAGTCCAGGCCGGTTCTTTGCTCCACTTCGTCTACGGTTGTTAAATAGAGCGATAAATCTGAACTATTGGCTGTGTGGGGAATGATAAAGGCCAGGAGTCTGGGGGCACCCCCCTCTATATCTACAATGATTTTATAAAACGCATCTGCAATCTCGACGCCGGAATCCAAAGTTTCGATACTCCTTTCAAAAATGGTACCCGTAACGACCCAGACCTGCAGGAAATCATTGGCGTAATCCTTGGCGATTTTTTCTTCTAATAGTCGAATGATGGTGCGATTCACATAGGGAAGCTGAGGTGTGATATTGGACATGAGAAAGCTTTGGACCTGAGCAGTTTGACCGAAGCGTGTATCAATAGCGTAATTTGGGGCTACATGACCGCGGTCATAGCCTGAATTGGTATAGTCACCGTGGACTATTTGAGCCACCGTGCGAGTATCCTTTGAAAAACTTGAAGGACGGTCATGGGTCACCACATTCGAGAGGGCAAAAAGCCGGTAGGCTGCATAAGATGGATTCTTGCGGACTTCATTATAGGCCACTGTAAACCCAGTATTGGTTAAAATCACTAGGGTTTCTGTAGAAATCGTGGTCTGGGGTTGACCGGCAAAAAAGAACTCGCCGCCCAGATCATCACCGGTTTCATCGATGTTGGGTCCTGTGGAGGCTGTGGCTCCCGGGCTTGAAGCAATGGAATCCCAAAGAATCGTGGCCGCTGTTTCTTCCAGGGCATCTTCCAAATCATCTGGGAGCCTCCAGAAAAAATCCAGCCCTGTGAGATGTTCAATTTCATCCACGGGGACGAGGTATTGGGCTAGATTGGTTTTATCGTTGCTGGTTTGATGTACTAAGAAAGCCAAAACCCGTGGCTCACCATTTTCAATATCACTGACAATCTTAAAAAAGGAATCCGGCACTTCAACCCCAGTGCCACTAGATAGGGTTTCGATATTGCTATCGAAAATAGAACCGGTCATCACCCAAACCTCTTCATAGTCCTGGGCGAAGTCTTCAGCCACTTTATCTTCAAGCGCATCCATGACATGACTATTGAGGTAAGATATTTGAGGGGTGATATTGGACATCTTGCGCGCTTCTTTGCGAGCGTTTAAGCCATAGCGGGTATCAATGGCATATTGCGGAGCCAGCAGTCCACGACCATAGCCTGTGCTAGTGTAATCGCCTGTCTTTACCCTGGCATCTGTGCGATCATCGATGGTATAGCTTGAATAACTATTGGTGGTGGGGTTGTCCATCTGAAAAACACGATAAGCCGTCCAAATCGGGTTTTTTCGGGTTTCAGAATACCCAATCTTGAAGCCTATATTGCTCAAAATCTTCAGCGCTGGGACACCGCTTGTAGTCAAAGGCACCCCGCCAAAAGAGAAAAGGC
>CAZRLV010000301.1:0-4695 GCA_964600955.1 uncultured bacterium | reverse complement strand
CCCCAAAGACATCAAACGTCTGGCAAAGTCCTTAACTCAGACGCATCAGGCACAGGAGTTAAAGCAATTAGCGGACAGTCTTTTTCCTCAGTCTCCCAAGCGCAGACCCAGAGGTTTTTATCTGCACCTGTCTCAGATTCTTTACGAAACCGGATTATATTTGGAAAGTCTATTCTTCTGTCTCAAAGGTATATCTTTTCAGCCGCATGATCGTCAGCCCTACGCAGACCTAAGAAAAATACTCCTGGAACTTCAGCACTATAGCTTTGCCGAGAAATGCTACCAAGACTATCTGTCCATGGCACTTGATCCGGTGCCCCAGGTAGCGATCCAGATCTCAAGGGAAATGCCGCCTGGACCTCTGCATTATAAACTATCATCCTTGCAGGACTGGACTCTTGTCGGACTTTCTAGCCTTTATCTTCCGGCCCGCAGGCGCTTACGCCTGGAGTTCCAGCACCCCAGGCTGGGAAGCAGCCAGATTTTCTATCCTGATGATGACGGGCCCTATCTTCTAGCTATCGAGTCTGAGGATTGGAAGATGTCAAGAGTTCCCGCTCAAGAATCAAACAATGAGCCTGCCTATAGCTATTGCGGGTTTAGCTTTGATCCCAGCGTGGGCGATCTGACAAAATTAACCCCCTTCCATTTTCAAAAATGAACTCAAAACCCAGATTTCAAGAATTCAATGGGGCATTGTTCAAGATAGTTCAGCCCACCGGACCCTGCTGCGAGTCCGGTTGTGATGGCTGTGAGCTATATACCTACAAAAAAAAGAATGGGGTTCCCCTGAAAAACTCAAGAACCGAGTATTACGAGAAACTAACTGAAAAAGTGAAGAAGGAATAGCAGAAACCTGGGTTTTCATCGATGCAATGCTCTTAATGTGGCCTCCGGTTATTTTTGTACGATTTTTAGCAGAGCTATTGCTGGACCTCTGGGTTTCCGTAAGCCTTGTCCCCAGTTCTGCAAAGTTTTTAGGCTGACCCCTATCATGGTCGCAAATTTTGCACTACCCTGAAGCGTGGCCTGTTCTCGTTTTTTACGTGGCCTATGTGTCACATGACACGTTGATTTTTTCTCAGGAGATTTTGTCAAGAATATTAAAACCCTTGTAGGTTATCTGTGGAGGGTTACTGGGCGGGCTTCTCAGTTATAATAGAGAAGACAAGGAACTATAGAAATGAATATTCGGATGTTAGAGGATGTTATTTGCGCTGTGGGAGAGGTTGCCAAGACCGATGAAGTCATTGTCATAGGCTCTAATGCTATCCATGCCGAGTTTGACCTGTTGAGGGTACTTAGCCAGGGGGTTGAGCATCAGCAGGAGTCTGACATCAGGAGCATGATAATGTCCCAGGACTTTGACGTCATCGTATCTTCGGACCCTTCCAAATCCGAAGAAATTGGTGGGGCTATCGGTATTGGCTCGGACTTTCACAGTGAGTTTGGATATTATGTGGATGGTGTAGATTTCGACACAGCCACGCTCCCTCTGGGCTGGATGGACCGTTGCACAGATCTCCAGAACGAAAATACCAATCATGTTTTAGGAAAATGTTTGGAGATATTTACACGTTGATGTCCGGTTGCGAGATCAAGCAACAATCGTTTACGATTTAGTGATAGACGCTACGAAATGGAGAAGCCCCTGGTTCCAGTCACTCCGATAGGATTAAGTCTGCAAGGGCCGCAAGCAAACTCTCAGGGTGCTTCCCCACTCCGCATCTTTCAGCCTTAAATCGTGATCTGCTTCTGTCCTAGTTTTGCAATGGCACGTTCCAACCGCTTTAACATTGTTTCGTATTTAAATGGTTTGGGAAGAAACGCATTCATGGACTGGGAATCTTTCTCACTCAAATCATCTCGCTTGAGATAAGCAGACATACCGATGATCACGACATTACAGTGATTGGGGTCAGCCTTTGCCAGTTTAATGAAATCCCTACCATCCATATCGCCAAGGAGCATATCCAAAAGGACCACATGGGGTTTGAAGGAATTTAGGAGGTAACCGGCCTCAAGACCTGAAGGCGCCACAAGCACATTGTAATTTTGAAGCTGCAAAAACTCCGCCAGAGGTTCCGTCACAATGGAATCATCATCCACAATCAGGACCCTGGGATCAGGGTCAGAAAGAGTTTTAGGGATCGGAATGCTATGGACTTGCATATAGTCAAGGAGACTCTCGCGTGTGATTCTCCAATCCCGGCCTCCACCTGCCCGAAAGGCAGAAATTTCTCCGGCTGCAATTTTCTTTTGGATGGTAGAGGAACTGGTAAGCCCTAAGTATTTGGCAGCTTCAGATGTAGTGAAAAATGTCTTCATGGCAATACTTTTGATTTATTCTAAGAATTAAAGAAATTAGAGAAACGGTCTCTTTTTTAGAATTATAGATGAAGAATTTATGTTCTACAACCCCTGGATTTTCATTTGCTATTTAGGGCATTTGGAACTAGAAGTCTGCTGGGACTGGATGGTTTCTGGATAGACTTGGAATGAAGACAGTTCACACCTTGATCAGCAATATTCAAACCTCATTTGAGCTGGATGAAGAGAAGTAAATTCAGAAAAAAAGCAAAAGGCAGAAAATAACAGTACAAAGCTAATAGGTTGCTCTGTTATGGCCTACTTAAAGACAGATTCTTAGATGTTATTTGGGCCCAGGAAGGTGAAACATGAAAAATATGAACGATTAAAGGAGTTATTCAGCCTCGAGCCGATTCCTATCCGGCCAGGTAGACATAATTAGTGTAAGAAAAACTGGTACAAGAGTCGACTTCATATGGTTAAAAAGTGCGCTGTGTAAGGGTTTGGATGCTTAACTTAATGACATGAGAACTTGATTCAGCCTTACAGCCTTTCCTTCAACTGCTTAAAATACTCACTTTCGAAGAGTTTTTTATAGGCTTCTTGCATGCTGTATTTGGGTTCATAGCCAAGGTCTTTGCGGGCTTTGTCCAGACTGTAGTAATGATCGCGGGCCAGTTGTTGCGCTAGGAATCGTGTCATCCTGGGCTCCTTATTGAGTCTCAAAGCTTTGTAGACTGTCTCTAAAATGGCCCCCACCCCGTAGGCAATAGGAAAGGGAATTTTTTGGGTTACGGGTTTTAAGCCAGCCGCCTGAATAAATTGGTTCATCCAGTCCATCATGGGTACAGGCTCTCCTTGCGTGATGAAATAAGACTGACCGCAGACTGGTGAACCGGGCTCTAGTCGCTCTGCTGCCAATAGATGCGCCCGGGCTGCGTCTTCCACATACACCGTGTCGACGAGGTTTTTTCCGTCACCCACGATCTTCAGGCTACCTTCGCGGGCTCTTTGTAGAAAGCGTGGGATCAAATGATTGTCTCCAGGCCCCCAAATCAGATGAGGCCGCAAAGAACAGGTCGATAATTCCGGTTCCTGATTGGCTTCAAGAACCTCTTGTTCGGCCATAGCCTTGGTCTGGGGGTAAAAAGCCAGGTAATGCTTAGGATACGAGAGATTTTCATCAAGCCCCCGTTGGTGCCCCCCCGAAAAAATTACACTGGGGCTGGACGTAAATACCAGTCGTCTGACATGATTTTTAAGACAGGCTTGAATTACATGGCGGGTGCCCAGAACATTCGCGTCATAAAAATCCTCGTAGTCTCCAAAAATACCGGCACGTGCCGCCACATGAAAGACTAGATCCACACCCTTTGCAGCCTGGTTGAGATCCTCCTGGGATCTGAGGTCACCTTGAATACGTTCCAGGTTAAGTCCATCCAGGGGCTTGGAAGAGGAGCGCACGAGAGCCCGCACCTCATGGCCTTCGTCTACAAGCATCTTCGCAAGATGACTGCCCAAAAAACCTCCGGCACCGGTTACCAGAGATCTCAAGGATGACTCCGTTTGAGAACCTCCATAGCCCAGATTTTGAGTTGCTCTCGAAAGATCTTGGCCTGGTGTCGAATATCGACCGGAAAAGAAGGGTGAAACAAAAACTGGTGAATCTCCCTGGTTTGGGGATTTGAAAGGGCTAATTCCATCAATTCTTTGCGAAAAACTTCTTTGTTGCGAGGCGTTTTAGGCATTTGATTCTCCCTGGGTTCGATAACGATCAACGGGTTTTCCCCTGCCTTGCATGGAATGCCCACCAGGGCTGAGCGGGCTACATGGGGATGGCGGTTGAAAACAGACTCGGTACACACGGAGTAATAACATTGGTCTTTATTCTCAACTCGGTGATTCTTGCGTCCGCAAAACCAAAGTCTGCCTTCTTGGTCTAGATACCCCAAGTCTCCCATTCTATGCCAGCAGGACTCGCCTTCAGGGATTTTAGCCATGCGCGTTGCTTCTGTTAGTTGGTAGTACTCACGGGTAACCTGGGGGCCTTTGACACAGATTTCCCCGATTTGACCCGGTGCAAGCTGAAGCTGCGAGTCCCAATGGTCTATGGCTGTGTCACTCAAAGCTATGATAGCGACCTCAATTCCTGGAAAAGGTCTGCCGACACAGGTTCCGCTCCCCTCAGGAACCCCCTGGAGCGAGGTAGACAAAATCTCGCTACCCGAAATATTGCAAACCGGTAAGGCCTCGGTAGCCCCATAAGGAGTGAAGGTGTCTCCATCAGGACTGAGGATATCTACAAAGCGCTTTAAGACCTCTTGGCGCACCGGGGCTCCCACCATAAGAATGCGTTTGAGAGAAGGCAGTTTGATTTTATGTTCC
>CAZRLV010000300.1:0-4710 GCA_964600955.1 uncultured bacterium | reverse complement strand
GGTTTTTGGGGATTCCTCTGATCATTGTAGTCGTCATGGCAGTAAAGACCATGTTGAAATCGGGTAGGCTGCGTTACTATTGGGATATGTTTCTGGTTAAGGCTCCTATCATGGGAGATATTCTCCTTCTATCGATCATGTCGCGTTTTTGCTATATCCTCGTCAATCTTCAAGACGCAGGGGTTTCCCTGATTCAGTCCCTGGATGTTTTAGAAGAAATTTTCGGGAACTCTTTTTTAACAACGAAGTTTCGTTCTATGAAAAAAGACATTACCGAGGGTAAGGGGTTGGGAGAGAGCTTTGAAAGAACAGGGATTTTCCCCCCGATTATTGTGCAAATGGTAACTATTGGTGAGCAGTCCGGACGACTTACGGAAATGCTCTTGTCGGTGGCACAATTCTTTGAGAAAGAGGTTGAATATGCAGTAAAAAACCTGACTTCTCTCATTGAACCCATCCTAATCGTATGTATGGGCGGTACGGTTTTGTTCATCGCACTGGCTCTACTAATGCCTATCATCAATTTGACAAAAAGTATTTGAGAAGGAACAACTGTCATCCTATGGCTTGACCGAGGGCTCCATTCAAATGGTTGAAGAAATCTTCATCTTGATTCTGAATTCTGACCAATGACAAATCTACAGCCTTACAGCCTTTCCTTAAAGATGAATTGCCGTTCAGGACGGTCTAAAAAAGGTACCACCCTTGTTGAGGCCATTATTGTTGTGGCGGTTTTTTCGCTTTTGGGGTTGCTCCTGGGTAGTCTTACCGAGTCTTTTGTGGAGGCTTATCTTCGACTGCGAGATCAAGTGGACCTTCAGCGCATGAGTACTGCCCTGGTGCGGGAAATTGGATCGGGAGATGACGCGAACTTTGATGGTCTAAGGGCTGCTTTTGAGATTCTTGAGGCAAATGATCGAGAACTGTCTTTCGTACCCCAGTTTCGAGATTCATCCAAAAAGGCCTCGGCTTACTTGGACAATCTATATGAACCCTTCAATTCCTCAATTCGATCTCGTGATTCAGAAGGCAATTCATTAGGAGAACTTCGAATTGCAGTCAATGACAGCGATCGAACCAAATGTGAGTTGCGTTATTATCTGGCAAGTCATCCAAGGGCGGGTGCCGGAAAACCATCCGTCTACTTGCGCTACGACCCCGGCGTCTATGATGAAAACAGCCCCCTCTATGACTCCAAACTCGCCGAAGGGGGCGACAAAGGCACATGGATTGAAGTTCCCGTAACCTATTTCTGGAATCCTCACCGCAATGGATTCTCTGAATCCTATTTTTACTTTGGCCCAAGCCTTAATCCCGTTTCCTTTAAAAATATAGGAAGTGCAGAATTAGCGATTTGTGAAGGTCCTTCCGCTGCGAGCAAAAAAATGCGGGACCGTAAAGATCAGAAGTTTCCAAATCCATTTGATCGCCCTAAGGATCAATTTGTTGTCTATTATCATCCTGAAACAGATGCAAAAAATGGCCTGGACCAGGAAGATCTTAGGGCACATCTTTTTTTTAAAAATGCTTACGCTGATCAGATTGACCGCTTCAATCTGGATTCTCAGGCGGCTTCTGCACTGAGAAACCCAGACCCCGGAAGGCGTGGGATCCATGATAATGCCCTTCTTTTATATTATCGATCTGGACTTCGTGTTCTTCCGTCCCAGGCTTCATTTCAAAATGCCAATCTTCATAGTTATCGTTTGCAGTTTCCTTTTCAACCCATTGAAGATGATCCAATGGAACCCTCTAGGTTCAGCTATTTCAGTTCCAGAAACACCACGGAACCCATCCCCATGGAGCTTGAGGATGGTCGTCTAAGGGTTCCCTCGGAACTGTTGGCAAATATTGGTTTTTTGCGTTTTGATTTACTGGCTTTATTTGGGGGTAGTTTCGGAGATACAGGAATCGAATCTTTCAGCAAGCGAAATTTCACTCAGTTGCTTCCCCTGGATGTTTTGCGTTATACCCATCGTATCCATACTCAGGGGGCACGAAACTATCCAGATCTTGGATTTTCAAGTTCTCAATGTATTCAACCGGGCGGTCTTGAGCTTGATAATGTCTGTCGCAAAATTACGCGTGACCTGCCCTCTGGAAAGGCTATTTCTCTATCTCAAACTCTTTATATTTCCGAGATTGAGCGGGGGAGTTCAGATTTTGGTACAAGCCCACGTATGAATTTCATCTTTAGAAAATCAGACAAAGTTTACAAGGTCAGTGTTGATTTTTCATCATCCTCAATAACAGTCAGACTCAAGGATCGTTATACGGACACCGAGTCTGCGGTAACTTCGAATACAGCCCGAGAAGCAACGTTTGCCTTGAATAACCCCCGGCTTATTAATTTTACAGATCTTGATCCCACCACGCCGGATGATGAAGAGTTTCAATATACCAATCAAGCGGTGCGTAAGCATTTAGACCCCAATGATAATGAAGAAGGGGGCGTGGAGTTTTATGTTGAAGTATCCAAAAACCCAGTTACTGGCGAGCCAACTATTGCCGGTTTCAGCCTGACTTTTGCCCCAAATTAGATTGATTTTTTTTGGTTTTTTCATCGGAATCAAAAATAACTTCGACTTTGCCTTCTCAGTTGGCTCCTGAGCCGCTACAATTAAGGAAGTGCCAGGAGCCTGCATGCTCGAAGTGTCAATCCATGAAACCCTGATTTCCCAGAACTCAGAGCGGTCTATTAAGCGGGTTCGCAAGCGTATGGAAAAGGCCTTGCTGCGTCACCCCAACGCGGTTCTCTTTTTTTATGTCACCCCAAAAACTAGGAAACAGAAGACCATAAGAATGTATCTTGAGTATGCTAACGAGCGATTCTGTCAGCAGGAATTCAGTTCAAGATCCTGGGAGGATGCACTAGAGCAGTGCGCTGATCACGCCATTCGATTTCTGCGTCACGAATTTAAATTATCCCATACATCCATTCCAGGAACGCGTTAGTTCCGCGTTCCCGTGCTCGCTCTTGAACGCGGTTTTTGGGTTCGTTGGGCCTTGGGTTTAGTTTCTTTGAACGGTGAGATATGGCAGGCGTATTTATAGAGCAGGTAAGCTGAAAAAAGGACCATGGGGCCGCGTAGACCATAAAGAAAGTGGTAGCTCCACTCGTCCAGTGAAAAAAGTGTAGCTCCAACAACTCCGCGATCATCCATGGGCATTGAACTAATCTTTTGCCAGGGGGTGTATACAACAAAGAGCGCCGTGAGGCAGAGCCCCTTGAAAATATGGTAGATACACTCACTGCCAATCAAGAAATAAAGAACCCAGGTTCCGGACTTTTTCCAGTTGAATCCCTTGAGTCCTTGACTCGATATTTTACGCGGTCTTGGATGATACTCTTTGCGTCTGCCATTTCCCATTTTATCTCCTTGTCGGGGCCGTCAAAATCATCTATCCTGAAGCTGGAGTTTTTTTATCTGATTAACAGCTTCCATGCGGACCATTCATATTCTGAATCCAAGACCATTTCAGGTTCTAGTCCTAATGATGGTTTTTCTAACTCTGGATTCACTCGGGGCATTCTATTATGAGCACGATCTGATTTCCATTCCAGAATCTCTCAGGCGACCCTATCAAGAGCGTCATCACCTCTCCAAAGCCTTTGACAAACTATTTGAAAAGGCCCTCAAGGCCTATAGAAAGCTTGATTATAAAAGGGCTGAGCAGGCTTACAACACCCTACTTCTTATTAATTCGAAAGATATCCTGGCTCTCGACAAATTGATCCAGGTTTATATCAAACAAGGAAAATATGAACTTGCGATCACCTCAGCCCGTTCCTTGTTGGAGACAGACCCAAGTTATTACCCGGCGCATCAACTGCTGGCGCGACTTCATCTATATCGAAAGGACTTCAAGGCTTCCATAGGTCATGCCAAGGTCTTGATCGAAGCGGGTCAGGCTTATCTTGAAACCTATGTAACATTGATCAACGCGCTTTTTTTTCTACAACAATATGACAATGTGCTTTCTATTTGCAATGTGGCCCGTGCTACGGGTAGCCAGCATCCCCAATTCGAGTTTTTCCCACTTTTGATCCATTTCCTGGAGGGGAAGAAGGCCGAGTTTCAGATGGAGTGGGGGAGGTTTAGGGAAAAATACTCAAAAGAGGCTCAAGGGGTTCTATACGAAACAATCCTGGCCGCAGTCCAAGGTAGAGAGGAATTTAGCCTTATAAAAGACCGTGTGGGAGCGACAAGCTTTGCCCACCCTGCTGCTCCCTGGGTTTTTCTGGTCCTGGCCCTGGAGGAATTGGGACTTGTTTTACAAAGGCGTGATCTGCTTGAAGAGGCGGTAGTTATGGCGCGTAAGGCTCTTGCTGAGGCCCCAAAGTTTTTACTGCCCTACCGGGTTGCACTGGATATCCTGAGCGCAAGACGTGAATATTCGCGGGTCTTGGAGTGGACGGCCAAAGGGTTGAAGGCCTTTCCTTCCTATGTCCCCTTTCATGAGTTTCAAGGCGAGGCCGCTTTTTTTCTGAATCAAAAATCCCTGGGATTGAAGTCCTTGGACTACGCCCTTGGGGTTCGCAATAAAAGTGCCAGCCTGGTGGCTTTTTATGCCATTTTGCTTCTTGAGCGGGATGAAATTCAAAAAGGGTTCAAGGAGGTGGAAAAGGCCATTTTCATGGACAAGGAAAACGGGTTCGCGCAGTCCGCTCTGGGGCTTTATTACCAAAAAACCAAGGAACCGATTCGG
>CAZRLV010000299.1:0-4725 GCA_964600955.1 uncultured bacterium | reverse complement strand
ACAATACTGAATCATACTGGCCACAAGATTTTGTAAAATGCTCTAGTAGGTTTAAAGAAGAATCCAGAAGTCAGGGTAAGAAAATCAAGGAGTCAAGAAATCGAGAATTAAAATTTTTTACGACCATTTAAATGGATTCCCCTCCTACTCTTCTTCCTCTACTTCGAATTCCTGAATTCCTGAATTCCTCGACGTCTTGAATCCTTGACTCATTCAAACAACTTTCCCTTTTTTTCTTCTAGGTAGGTGGCGAATAACTGGCGTCCGGCAGGATTTCCCAGGTCATTAAAATTGGAGATGCGTGCGACCAGGATAAAGTCCCGGTCTAAAAATCCCGTATCTACAAATGCCAAACGGTCTCGATCTTCCTCAGGGATGCTTTTGTATGAAAGGATTCCTAAATAAGGTGTATCCACCAAGAGCTTAGCCGCGATTTTGCCGTGATTCATGATGGCCTGAACCTTGAGTGTCAGGTTGCTGGCAGAGAATTGCTCCTGGATGGGATCCAGATAAAAGCTGGGTAGAAAGAAAGAGTAGTTTGAGAGTTCTCTAAGATCAGGGTCTTTTATTTTCATGATGGGGTGAGACGGGTCACAGCAAACTCTAATTTTATCTTCAAGAAGGTAAACAGAACCCTCTTCAAGACTGTAGGCTGGGTTTTCAAGCCGATCAAAATTGATGACAAAGGCAATATCATATTCCCCCTCGCGAAAGCCCTTACGGATCTCTTCTCCATCTCCAAAATGAAACTCGGTAATGATATCCGGGTGGGCCTGCATGAAACCCTTGAGGATAGGTAGGCAGTGATGGTCATAGTGCTTGTTGATCCCAATTCTCAGCAGCGGGTCCTGAGAGTCTTTTTGCTTTAAGGAGGTTCTTAGCTCCTGGGAGTCTTGCCAATATTTCTTGGCGAAATCATAGAGGAGTTGTCCGTGAACCGTCAGATGACAGGCCCGGTTGGTTCTGACCATCAGTAAGGTGTCTAGATCCTCTTCAAGCCTTTTGACTGAATGTGAAATAGCGGGTTGCGAGACACTACAGCATTGCGCGGCACGCCGGTGAGACTTAAATTTAGCGCTGAAATAAAAATGCTTTAAATGCAAAGAGTTGATCATGCTAGTTTCCTTTCTCCATCCAAATAAAATCCAATTGCGATAAGGCCGCCATTACGGCCCATTCAACCCTCAATGTCGCGGGAGAAATTTTGGCGCTTTGAAAGCTCTTTTCCTTGAAAACCTGAATTTCTCTTGATGAAAAACCTCTCTCAGGCCCTATGGCTAAAACGATTGGCGTTTCCATGTCAAGACTAAGATCACCCAGATGGTGATCAGCATTTTGGTCCAGAAGAATTCGGCTGGCATTTTGGGGGGTCTTGCTCAGGATTTTATCTAGATCGTGAAAACTTTGACTCAAGCAGACCTCGGGGCGGCGGTAATAGACTGCTGATTGTGATAGCCCCAGGTCGATATGTTTGCGAGTCTCATTAGATCGAAAGACTTTGGACTGTAGATATGATTTTTCACTGAGTTCAGAATTCAAAAAGTCAAAGCTATGCACTCCCAGGCAGGTTCCGTGCTCAAGGATTTTTCTAACCGTGGGTGGCCTGGAAGCCCCTATGATCAGGCGAACTCTGGGCTCAAGTCCAGGAACCAATTTTAACAGCAGGAGATCACAGCTTTCATCATTTAATTTATTAATCCTGGCAGTCCCAATTCCTTTGCCCGGAATACAAATTTTAAGAGTGTCGCCTGTCTTGGCCCTTAAAACCTCGTGGATATGGCTAAGAATGGGACCGCATGGGATGTTAACAAGTTTTTTTTCCAATAGATCGGGGTCTTGGATCAGGATTCGGTTCATTTTATGGCCCAAATTTTCATGATTTGCCTTGTTCAAGATAGGAAAAACTACGATTTTATAGAGGATTAGAGTATGATCGCAAGAGTTGAATATGAGTGCAACCTAGAGGTGAAATCCTTTCCTGATCACTCAGGAGAATCCTCCAAGGATCATGTCTTTAGACGCAAAAAACATAACGGATCGGCTTCAAGAGCTTTTCAATCGATTTTACGACAATCCAGATGATTTTGGGGCTTTTTATACTTGGAGGTCAGATCTAGAGCTCTATCTCAAGCGACCTGCCAAGTTTGTACGAGATAATCAGGAGTTTTATTCCAAGTTTTTACCGGTAATCACCCATCATTTTCAGATGGTTCCCAGTCGTTGGAATGCAGAAACCGTAGCCTTAAAAATGAGGTATTCATGGCTGGTTGAAGATATGAAGGCTTTAGATCATTCTGCCCTGGAAGGGGTGGGAGACCTTGAGGATTTTCAGGCTGAGCCTCAGGAAAAAGTCTACGAACTTGGCGAACAAACATATGTTAAAAGCCCCCAGGTAGTTTTAACCAGCCACCGAGGTGTGCGTGGGTCGGCGACCCAAAATTTCGTCCATGATTCAAAATTTAGCCATAAAGCGCGCCTGAAAAAATGTAAAACTCAGGAGCATTTTAACGATCTTTCAGCCGTTCTATTGCAGGAATTTTATAATGCGGTTGAAACCCATGATCCAGCCAGTATCGCTGATTTTCTAAAGCTATCCCAGTCCGTTTATGTCCCGCTGATGCGAAAGGTTTCCAATAGTGACCTGATTGTGGCCTTTTTGGATATTCTTCCCCATCTTCTTTTTCAGGGACACCGAGCTCCTTATGATTCAGGATATATAGATTGTGCAAGATCACTACGAGATATTCTGATCGCAGTGTTTGAGGACCCTGATACGGATTTTAACGGGGAAGATTGCTCCAATTTAGATGATACCCTGCATCATCTTTGCCACTCCCTTTTTTACTATCTAGAGCAGGGTCGACTGGTTGCTTTTGAAGATGCCTTTAAGGTGACACTGGCGGTCATGGAAGCGCATGAAAAGTTCTGTCGCAAATATAATTACCTGCCCATGATTTCAGAGCTTTATTACTGGATCCCACAGGCCTATAGCCTCAAGATGCGCTGCTTCATGTTTTCGCAGATTCGTTCGCGCCTGTTGGCCAAGCCGGACTCGATTCTCAGACTGATTTTGCATCTGGAAACACCGGACTCCAAACGAACCTTGGACGAGAGAATTCTTGTTTCCGAGTTTCTATTGGAGATGTATAAAGACAGGCAGATTTTAGATAGTGACCGTAAGGTTATTCACAAACTGATCGAGTCGTTAAAATTTCCCATTGATGAGTATAAAAAGCTGCTTAGAGAAGTGTTTCGGGAATTAAGGCAGGTTGAGATTTGTGATCCGGGTACTTCCAATCGCCGCGAGCTGATGACACGCTTGATTCAGATGGCAACGGTGGGGGGCAAGACAGACCCGGCTGGGACAAAACTTCTCATGTTGGCTGCCCGAGCTTTGGAGATTTCGGTTTCTGAATTTAAGGAGCTTGAGAAGTATATTCATTCTCTGGGGCCACAGGCCGCAAGAATTCTTCCAAGGAAGGGACTTCGTCGGGTTTCTTTTTCGGGTGTCCCCTTAAAACTTCTCAAGAGTCTTGAGTGGTATAAGTGGAAGCAGATGAAGCTTGAGGAATATCAGAGAGTTTATGGACAACATGCTAGAAACGAGCCTTATCATCCCGAAAACAATCATTTCCTTTTGCAAGGAGAGGTCGAAAGTGCATTCAGTCCTTTGAGTGGTGAAATCAAAGTTACTGCCTTCGATCTCAAGGGCAGTGTGGCCTCTGAGCTTGGAATTTTGGTTTATTGTAGTCGAGACATGCTGCGGCGCTGGTTTGAGATTGTGAATCAGGTGGAGTATCTCATCTATGACCACTCCCTCAAGACGTTTTCACTCGAATTATTTCTGACCAATTTTCCGGGTAGTATCATGATGACCCGAGAACTGCCCGTCAAAGATCCCGGACTGCTTAAAAAAGTGCTGGAGCAAAGAGCGGGTCATTGTCGATTTTTTATCGTTGAAGAGGAAACTCGTCAGATCGTCCATTGGCAGCATTCAACTTGCTATATTACTGAAAGAGCCAGGGTAGAACCATTACTGGACGCCTTGAAGACCAAAAACTTCACCTCAATCAAAATTATTTCTCAGATTGGTCAGAAGCGAAACCCGGATGAGATCATGTACTACCACGCCATGATCGAAAACGTGCTTTACCTGGGTGCAAACCCCAATGAAACCCGTGAGATGATCGATCTTTGTCATCGTTTGATCAAGGGAAAATTTCGTGATGACTTCAAGACCTATTATTATCTGGGCTATCTATATTTTGAGCTGGGACAACCTAAAAAAGGCTTTCAGTGGCTCACCGAAGGAATTCGTCGCAAGCCAGATTATAAGGAAGCTTTACTCCTATATTGTGAGAAGCAATCTGAAGTGGATATTTTGGAGCCAAAATGCTTGGGCTATCTGAAGTATCTGGATCTTTGTTTCCCAAGGGATGCAAGGCTTAAGGCTCTCTTTGACGGGATTGAAAAACGCTACTCAATCAAGCTTCAACAATTGATTGCCAGATCCAGGCTCATGATGCATTCTACCTTTGTCACAGATTCGTAAAATTAAGATAGGAATCAAAGGAAACATAGGAATGGGAAGATGAGAGGTCGTCGTAGATGAGAGGTCGTCGTAGAAAATATGGATGACCCCCTATACGAATTACAGGGGCTGGTTACCCTAACTCTTCAGTAAGGACTTTTCAGGCCACCTCTAATAATTGATCGGGCATAACT
>CAZRLV010000298.1:0-4751 GCA_964600955.1 uncultured bacterium | reverse complement strand
GGCGCTGCAACTCATCGGTGAAGACAGGTAGGGCAGTTTCAGTGTAACTTCTTAGACTTTGGGTGAATTCAGAATCTTGCATTTCAGACCTCCCGGATTCTTTGTTGTAGTATAGCAGAGATGGAAGATGGGAGAGATTTAACCACGAAAGGCACGAAAGTGTGAGAAGATAAGAGGAAACGATAGTAGCTGTGGAAACAATGGGAACATTGGAATGGGGAAGGAAAAGAGGAAGATGGATCCCCTGGTCAAGCCGGAGGATGACGAGTTCGGGTGCTAGGGGATGACGGGGTTGGAAGTTGTCGGGTGATAGACGGTGCATGGAAGTCGAGGGATTTTTAGGAAATGGGGGGGGAATTGAAACGGTATTTTGCTTCGGGTCGGACGGGGTCTTTGGGGACGGCTCGGGTTTTGGCTTTGGGGCTTTTGGGGTCGTCTGCTTTGGGAGCTGGTTATGCCTATGTTCTACTCTATAATCCTTTTGTTTCCATCGGTCCTTTGTTTATGATTTTTTTGGGTGGGCTTTCAGGATTTATTACGGGTCTTGGTGGAGATATGGGTCATGTTCGTCACCCGCGAAAGATGTTTTGGCTGGGGGCTTTACTGGGATTGGTCTTTATCTATGTTAGCTGGGTCATCTGGTTTAGAGCGACCTCAAATCATCAGGTTTTGAGCTTTTTGCCATGGGATATGGCTAAACTGTTTTCCAGGATTTTAGAGACCGGGTCCTGGGAGATTTTGGGTTGGAAGCCTCAGGGAAACTCCCTTTTTTATATCTGGGTTCTGGAGGCACTTAGCGCTTCTCTGGTTTCAGGTGTCATGGCGTGGGGTGTCAATTGTAGAAGCCCTTATTGTGAGCATTGTTCACATTGGGTGGAGGAGAGCGAAGAGCTGTGTCTTCTAGAGCCGCTTCCTGGGATTGAGACTCTTCGGGAAAAACTTGAAAAGGGGGATCTGGGAGCCATTTTTAGATTAAGTCCGGTAGCTGATGACTCTCGCAATTTTTTGCGTATCACACTCAATCATTGCCCGGATTGTAAGAGCTTTCATTTGATGAGTTTGCATTCGCTAACGGCGTTGAAAAATGCAAAAGGAAAGAATATTCGCGAAGACGAGGTCTGGGAAAATCTTTTGATTTCACGCAAGGATTTTGAAACTCTCAGGGGTAAATGGGGGTTGAAAACATGCTAATGAGTCGCCATCTTGCCAGTGATAATTGCTCTGGCATTCATCCCCGCGTACTGGAGAGTATTACTCAGGCCAACTCCGGGCACTGCATGGCTTACGGCGAAGATTCTTTCAGTGAGAGAGTGCTGGATTGTTTTCAAAGAGAGTTTGGTCATGGATCCCTTGTCTTTTTTGTACATACCGGAACCGCTGCCAATGTGATTGCCCTTCAGTCTGCAACCCAGTCCTACCAGGCTGTACTTTGCTCGGATTGTTCTCATTTGTACCGCGACGAATGCGGCGCACCAGAAAAATTTCTGGGTTGCAAGCTTTTACTCATCCCACATCAAAGTGGAAAAATCACTGCGGGTGGAATCGAGGCTCATGTGCGTGACGCCCATATGGTACATCGCTCTCAGCCAGGTCTGGTTTCAATCACGCAGGCCGCCGAGTTGGGTACGGTTTACACCCCGCAGGAGGTAAGAGATATTTCTTCGGTTTGCAAAGAACACTCGCTGGTCTTGCATATGGATGGAGCCAGACTGGTAAATGCCGCTGTGAGCCTGGGGCTATCGCTAAAAGAGTCCAGTCAGGATCTGGGGGTGGATCTTCTCTCCTTTGGCGGCACTAAAAACGGTCTTTTCGCTGCCGAGGCCATCATTTGTTTCGACCCGGATCTGGCAGCCAGCATTCCCTTTTACCGCAAACAGGCGATGCAGCTTAGCTCTAAAATGCGTTTTGTCTCTGCCCAGTTTCTAGCCTATTTTGAAGAAGAACTCTGGAAGAAAAACGCCAGCCACGCAAATAAAATGGCGCGAAAACTAGCGGATCAATGCACAGATCTGCAAGGAGTGGAAATTCTTTACCCCGTGGAAACCAATGCCGTCTTTGCCAGAATCCCAAAGGAATGGATTTCAGGCTTACAAGCCCTCTGCCCCTTCCATGTCTGGGACCCAGAAGATTCAACAGTACGCTGGATGACCTCCTTCGATACCACGGAGGAAGATATTTTAAAGTTTACAGCCGCCCTACGGGCCGCTGTAAACCAGGAATTAGAGGAGTTGGGAAGGAACTAGAAGAACTATCAGAACTAAAGAACTAGCGGAATGTGAAGAGAAGGAAAAGAAGAGCTGAGGATGGATGCCCCACTGCGTCATCCTGAACTTGATTCAGGATCCAGGGGTTCAGCCACAGATGGCTGTTTAGGTAGGAAGATGGTGTGAATCGAGTTCAGCACGACGATATCTTGGGGCTCCGCCCTTCTTTGGCTTAACTAAACACCACTAGGCTCAAGCCAGAGGATGACGAGTATTTTGGGGGGAGGATGCTGCGGTAGTGGCTTTCTTCTTCATTCCTCGGATTCCTATGCTCCCTTTGATTCCTGATTCTTAATTTTCTTCTCAATCGTCAGATTCATGCTTGCCAGAAACAATGACACTAATGGACTGAAGAGATTGAAAAAGCAAAAGGGCAGGTAGCTGAGTGTGGGAACCCCAAGGACCCCGGCATGATAGACTCCGCCCGAATTCCAGGGGATGAGTACCGAGGTTACGGTGCCTGAATCTTCAAGGGCACGTGAGAGGTTTTTAGGATGCAGGTCCATATCATCGAAGGCCTCTTTGAACATGCGTCCCGGCACTACGATAGCGAGGTACTGATCACAGGCAGTCATATTGAGCAGGATACAGGTGCCCAGTACCGAGCCGATGAGAGAGCCCGCTCCACGCACAAATTGTAGCAGTGAACCGGCGATGCGATGCAGCATGCCTGAGCCCTCAAGCGCTCCTCCAAAAACCATGGCCATGAGAATCAGCCAGACTGTGGAAAGCATGGATTTCATACCTCCTCTGGAAAAAAGAGTGTCAATCAGTTCGTTGCCGGTCTCGATCTGAAATCCGCTGCAGCTAACCTTTAGGATCTCGGAATAGGCCGAGGTCATATTCATGCTGCCTCCGCTCATGCGGGTCAGAAGTTCACCCTGCCAAAATAGAGCCGCCACAGCGCCTAGGAGTGCGCCAACCACCAGTGCGGGGAAGGCCGGCACCTTGCGTGACACCATCAAAATAACCAGAACCGGGACGATGAAAAGGTGCAAACCCAGGGAAAAATTATCTTCCATGATTTTCAGCGTTGTTTGGACCTGGGACGGATCCATCTTATCTCCCTGGTAGAAGAAGCCAAGAATCACAAATCCGAAAAGGGCCAGGAGAATTGCAGGTCCTGAGGTGTAGACCATATGGCGGATATGTTCAAATAGTTTGGCTCCTGCCATAGCGGGGGCCAGGTTGGTGGTATCTGACAGCGGTGACATTTTATCACCAAAATAAGACCCGGAGATCACGGCCCCGGCCACCATTCCCAAAGGAATCCCCAGGCTGTGGCCGATTCCAATTAGTGCGATCCCAAGAGTTCCGCTTGTGGACCAGGAACTTCCCGTGGCCAGCGAGACCAGGGCGCATGAAAAACAAGCCACAGGTAAGAACCAGAGTGGGTTGATGATTTTAAGCCCGTAATAAATCATGGTCGGCACGATCCCGCTCAAAATCCAAGTTCCGATCAGGGCTCCAACCACAAGAAGAATCAAGCAGGCCTGAGTTGCCCTGCGAATCGAAAGTGTGATCTGATCTTCCATTTCCTGGTAAGGAATTTTGAGTACAAAAGCGCCCAGCCCCAGCGTAAGCATGCCTGAGAGCAGCAAAGCGATCTGATTGGCCCCACCTGTAGCGTCGTCTTTAAAAACCACCACGTTGAGAATCAAAAGCGCCACCAGAAAAATCACCGGGACAAAAGAAAGCAAAAGCCCCGGTTCACGGCGCTGAGATTCATGTGCACTAGATTCCATAATTCCCTCCTAATCTAAGGGAGGCAAGTTTAACATGATTCCTCTGATTCCTGATTGTGGTTATCCTACGGCTCAACCGGTGGATCTGTTCAAACGGTCGCAAAAAATCTTACTTCATTCTGGATTCTGACTCCTGAATTCTGTATTCTTGACTTAACTTGACGCTGATTCGTAGGCACCCAGTCCTAGTTTCCAGAAAAAGCGAATGAGCACCCATGAGATGAGGATGGCTACCAGCATTCCTATCAGCGGCAAAAAATCTTGGTTATCCAGTAAAAACCTGGCGGGGGCGCTTCCGATGAGCAGGATTGGAAACACCAGGGTCAACACCCTGCGAGCCAGGGTCTGAAAAACAAAATCGGGCCAGCGTGATAATTCCTGCATTTGCATTCTTAAAAAATTGATCCCCCAGCCTTCGATAATCCAAAACATACTGGTAGAAATTAAGATCTCCAGGCTAACCAGTAGGATCAGCCCCAGGAGAACCAGAAAGGGCAGCAGGACCCAGCTCAGAGGTTCAAGTTGAATCAGTCTACCAAAGTAAATTATCAGTCCCCAGGGAACCGGAAGAATCAGCAGACTGGCCGGTCGAATAAAGCGAAAAAAAACGGAAAACAGGGTTCCCAGGGGTTTAATGAGGATGAAATCGAGATCGCCCTTGCGAATATCAACACTCAGCCTCCAGAAACTTTCACTGATAAAGGTCATATGCAGATGATTGATGGCGAGCATAATTGAGATG
>CAZRLV010000297.1:0-4752 GCA_964600955.1 uncultured bacterium | reverse complement strand
GGATGAAAGAGCACCAATCCTGGGTTAGATCAACCCAAGACAAATCCTACCGGGAGTATTATAAAAAGCATTATGGAGTTTCCTTATGAAAGGCATTGTATTGGCGGGGGGGGCAGGGTCAAGGCTTTATCCAGCCACTCAGGTTATTTCTAAGCAGTTGTTGCCAGTGTATGACAAGCCCATGATTTTTTATCCGTTATCAGTGCTGTTGCTAGCCGGAATCAAAGAAATTCTTATAATCTCAACCCCTCGTGATCTACCTAAATTCAGAGAGCTTCTGGGGACAGGTGAACAGTGGGGGGTTTCTCTAGACTATGTTGTGCAGCCTTTACCCGCAGGACTAGCACAAGCATTTATACTTGGCAGCGATTTCATAGGGAGTGATTCAGTTTGTCTAATTCTTGGGGACAATATCTACTATGGGTTGGGGTTTGCCACAATTCTAAAAAATGCGGTTAGAGCAAATGAAGGGGCAACAGTATTTGGTTATAGAGTAAGTGATCCACAGCGCTTTGGCATAGCAGAAGTAAATAGTGATGGAAAAGTAATTAGTCTAGAGGAAAAACCGGTGTCACCTAAATCTAACTGGGCTGTTACAGGTCTCTATATGTATGATGCCAATGTTGTTGAGGTTGCCAGAGCTTTAGAACCCTCCTCAAGGGGAGAGCTTGAAATTACGGACTTAAATCGTCTGTATTTGCAAAACAGTAAACTCAATCTCGTAAGGCTTGGACGTGGAGTAGCTTGGCTTGATACAGGTACCCACGATGCTCTTCTCCAGGCAGGACAATTTGTTTCAACAATCCAGGAGCGAGTGGGAATGAAAATAGCTTGTCTTGAGGAGGTTGCATTTCGTATGGGCTACATTAATGAGGCTCAGCTCGAAGTGGCAGCTCAGATGTATTTGGACTCAGATTATTCGGACTACATTAATTCTGTGGCTAGTATGTAGTTTAATATGCGGGGATGTTTGGGGTTTGAGGAAGACTAAGCATGTCAAAAGTGCAAGACCAAAAAACACCAAGTTGAAATGACTTTTAGTCTGATGTGTAAGGGGGGTGGCGAAAGGATGCAAAAAATAATACCCCTAGGCAAGCAAGGATAAATCCAGAGGATGTTATTGCCATGCAGATGATAGATCGGTGGGGCTTATATTTTTTTTCAGGTTCATGTGCCCATTCTATTACTTCTATAAGTTCTTGATCCTTGGATGCTTCAATTTTTACCAATTCATGTTCTTTTGCCAGGACTTTATATATTTCCTGTTGCAAAGTTAATTTTCGGCTTAGGCGCTGCATTTCAAGGCTGATATCAGGAATTTTGCTTAAGGGGAGATAGGTCAGCCCAATCACGTTATGGCTATCATGTGTTTGCTCTGTTAAAACTAGTCGCCCTTCCTCTATTCTGTGAAGCTGTTTTTCCAATTCCTTGATTTCATGCTGCAAAACCTTGATTTCAGGGTGATTTTTGGCGTTACCCAGTTCAAGCTTAACTTTGAGTTTCACCCGATTTACTACAATTTCGGCTTGTAGTTTCGAGGCGGCAGCAATGGTCGCGCGAGATTGACTTTCAATTGAAAGAATCCGGTTTTTTTTCTGATAAGCTCGAATTTCTTCTTCTACGTTTTTCAATTCAACTGCTGCCTCCATTAGACGATGTTTGAGGAAGATTCGCTTTTTTCTGTTCTCTGTCACTGCAGTATTTGAACTTATTGTTTGCAAAAGTTGCAAAACCGTATTTACCAGCTCTTTTGCCACAGAGGAACTGGTGTCAGTAACAGATATACGAACCAATCCGGTTACCGGATCCTTGATGATCTCCAGATTACTTAATAAGGCCTTTTCTACATCAATTTTAAATTCGCCCCCTATAGCATAATGCTGCTTTAAATCGAACTTGTTGATAACTTTCCATAAATTTTCTCGGCGTTTCATATGTGCCTTCAACACTTCAAGAAAATCAGTTTTCCCCAATTTTCCAAACCCACCAACCCCAAAAAAAGGAATGGAGCTAAGCTCATTGAGCATGCCGGGGAGAGCACCTGCACTCTCTTTCGGGGGCAGGAAAACAGCTACTGCCTTGTATATGTTGGGCAGATATAGTGCGTAGATGACCGAGAAAATTGCACAAAATATTGTTGCCAGAGAGATGGGAATTCTTTTCTGCCATAGATTATGAATAACGAAAGGCAGGTCTAAGATAGCCTCCGTTGTATTGGGCGTGTCGGGTTCCAAGAGGTTACTCGTAGTATTCATCTTTGATTTCCCCATTTCGGGTGTGGCTACCCACTGCTTCAGGAGTGTCCAGAAGACTGGAATATATGCTTAGATAACGGTTAAATATAGCCTGTCTGGAAAGTTGCTTTCTGGCACGCGACGAAAATGTCTGCCTCTGTTCCTCTGTGCTAACTGAATCAGCCAAGCGTTTGGCACACTGCGGTAAGTACTCTAAACTGATAGGTAGCCCATTTCCGATCTTCGCTGAATAGGAATCAAGGTCACCTATGTTGGGTGTGTAAAATACAGTAAGCCCACACATACAGTATTCCGCATATTTTAGTGGGGATGCTGCCCAATTTAATTCTTCGTTAGTTCGGATCAATATTCCAAAGTCAGTAGCACAAAGATAGTTATTAACATCTTCAAAAGGCACTGACAGGACAATTATATTTGGATTCGATTTTGCGATATCTGGCACTTTGTTTGGATCTACTGTTAATACTAAATATTTCCAATTACCATGTGCTTGAAGCGCACAAAAAAACTCAAGAGATTGATCAAAACCCTGATAATAGTTGAGGCTCCCTGAGAATAGTAAGACCTTTTCTTCATGCAGTCCTAGCTTATTTCTCATTTTTGTCCTCATTACTGGATCATAGAAAAACCGAGAGGAATCAGCTGTGCAAGGAAAAACTGCAGATGTTTTTACTTTTCCATATTTGTCCTGTAGGTAGTTGGTCACGAAAAAGCTGAAAGAGCTTGATTCACGACAGGTTTTCATCCATTGCTGAATTCGGCGTGTATGAAGATTTGTGATAAATTTTGGAAGCTTTGATTTGGTAGTTCGCCTTTTGAATTCACCCACCATAGAGCCACGGCAGTCCCAGATAAATGGGATTTCTAATTTTGCCTTACCCACAACAGCGCTTGCATAGTCACCTCGTGCATGAATTAGCCCGAATGGTAATCCCTTAAGCAATGTTCGAAGCCACAGAGCATTTAAGATGACCGAAAATGGCATGGATGGTTTTGCCGCTCTGAAAACCTTGATGATGCATTTGGATAATGAGGAAGCATGCTGCATGCGGTTGATGGAAAACCGGTACTGCATTTCAGTGGCGCAAAAGAACCATATTTCCGAAGGAATCCCGGCTTCACGAAGAAGTGCACAATGCACCAGAACTTGTGAGTCAATTACATGAGCCTGAATCGATGAAAAGCAAACATATAAGAGCGGAGATGATTTTTCAGGTGGTGACGGCATTACAAAAGTCTAGTATTTGCGTGGCTTTAGGATCGATTTTTGTAAACTCCCTGTGTTTAACAAGAATGACAACTATATCAGCCCTTTCTAGCCCAGCTGAAAGATTGACCATCTGTAGCCCATCCATTTTTTTCACGTGTGGATCAACTACTAGCAACTTGTTGATCTGATTGTTGATGCTCATGGCAATTTCTAATGCAGGAGAGTCTCTTACATCATCAACATCTGCCTTAAATGTTAAGCCAAGGCAAGTTACACTTGGGGCGACGCCGTGTTTCTTTTCCCAAATGCGGACCTCTTTGAGGAGTTTTTGACATACCCACTGTGTTTTGCGTAAGTTTACGCTTCTAGATTCCTTGATCAGAGTTGCAAGATCAGGAGCGGCTTCGTGTAGAAACCACGGGTCGACCGCTATGCAGTGGCCGCCCACGCCACAGCTTGGTTGCAGGATATTAACTCTCGGATGTCTGTTAGAGAATTGTATCACCTCCCAAGCACTCACATCATGTCGTTCACAGATCATACTAAGTTCATTAGCAAATGCAATATTTACATCACGGTATGCATTTTCTGAGAGTTTGCAGAACTCAGCTGTTTTTGAATCTGTTTCCAAAACCGATCCTTTAACAAATGAGCGGTAAAACTTCGCTGCTTGTTCTGTTGAGGACAAATTAATGCCACCAACTATGCGGTCATTATTTATCAGTTCATAAAGAATTTGACCCGGCAAGACTCGCTCAGGACAGTAGGCCACAGATATTTTTCCTTCAAGCTCTTTCCTTGACGCAAGAATTCTGGAGGTGACAGATTCCGTAGTGCCGACTGGCACAGTAGATTCCAAAAGCACTAAGCTTGTTGGAGAAAGTGTTGGGATAATCATGTCAACAGCCTGAAGTACATAGGTCAGGTCTGCCTCATGTTTTTGACTTATCGGAGTTGGTACGGCAATCAAGTAGACATCAGCCTCTGTAACTTTTGTTGACGCCCGAAAAGTTTTGGACCGAAGTGCCTGATGAACTAGCCCTTCATTTAGGCCATTTACGACTTCGGGTTTAACATCAACGCCTGTGACACTAAAACCGTAGTTTGCCAGGACTGCTGAGGTTGGAAGACCAATATATCCGAGTCCCAAAACACATATTTTTTTTTTGTATTCTTGCATTTGGATGTCTGATGCTACTAAATATGAACTTGGAGCCCATGTTTTCCATAGTTGTAGATGCAATACAGAGGGTCAAGTTCCTGAACGTGTCAAAACAACATGCACCG
>CAZRLV010000296.1:4076-4761 GCA_964600955.1 uncultured bacterium | reverse complement strand
AACATCCTCAGCTTCGGGCAGAATACAATAAAGGGACAGGCTCAAAAAATTGAGCACCAGTAGAAAAACAAATAAAAACTTTAAGATGGGAACCATTATTTAGGACGAATTTCTTCAATTCCTTGCATATAAGGGACAAGAACACTGGGGATTCTCACGCCTCCATCTTGGGTTTGATTCAACTCCAGGAGAGGAATCAGAATTCGCGGGGAAGCGATCAAAGTGTTATTGAGGGTGAAACAAAATCGCTTCTTCCCTTCCTTGGTTTTATAGCGCAATTTTAAGCGCCGTGCCTGAAAATCATAAAACATGGAACAGGAATGGGTTTCACAGTAAGCACCCCTGGAAGGCATCCAACTATTGATATCGTATTTTTTCACCTGGCCCTGTCCAAGATCTCCAGAGCAAACATCCACTACCTGATGGGGAATCTCCAGGGACTTTAGAAAATCAACGGAATTCTTAAGTAGGTAATCCAGAGCCTGTAGGCTCTGGTCTTCATCTGCCTCCATTACATAAACCTGCTCAACCTTTTGAAATTGATGAATCCTGTAAAGCCCTTGAGTGTCCTTGCCGTAGGTACCCGCCTCACGCCTGAAACAATTGGACCAGGCCGCCATCCTGATCGGCAAAGTCTCGTGTGCGAGGATCTCGTCGCAGTAGTAACTTGCCAGAGGGACTTCTG
>CAZRLV010000296.1:0-4062 GCA_964600955.1 uncultured bacterium | reverse complement strand
TCCCACCAGATGAAGCTCATCTTTCTCCATGGTATAGGCCTGATCTTCTCCACCTGGAAAATACCCTGTGCCCATCATGGCTCTGTCCTTAACCAAAACAGGCACCGTCATGGGAGTAAACCCACGCTTTACCAGAAAATCGAGGGCATAGCGCAAAACAGCCAACTCCAGCAATGTTCCCTCATTTTTTAGAAAGTAAAATCGTGAGCCAGATAGCTTGACTCCGCGCTCAATATCCATGAGGTCCAGGTTCTTACCCAGTTCAACATGAGACAGGGGATGAGCGGATGCATCCGGCACCTCTCCCCAGGTTGAGACCTCAACATTCTCGCTATCGTCCCTTCCTACAGGCACAGAAGGATGCAAGGGGCTGGGGACCTTGAGTAGTTGCGTCTGGAGCTGATCCTGCAAGGAGCGTGTCTCGACTTCCAGAGACTTCACCTTGGTGCTAATTTCTTTCATTCTCTCAAGATGGGCCGGTTTTTCTTCGGGGCTCAGGGTTCTTAGAACCTGGTTTCCCTGCTTGAGTTGGTGGCGCAAACCCTCGAGATCGCCCTGGGAATCCCGTGCTTTAGAATCAAGTTGCAAAAGGGCATCCATATCAATCGCACACCCTTTTTTCTCTGCAGAGTCCCGAATGAGTTCGGGGTTCTCACGAATAAAACGCAAATCCAGCACAATTCACCTCTTTAAGAAATCTAAAATTAAACCACCGCGTCAGCCTGCACTTCAGGGGCGGCCAGGCAAAAAGCCTCCAGCTGGGAAAGATTGCTCTCAACTCTCTCAATCATGGGAAAGCTCTTGAAGTCCAACTCAAACCTACGTGCATTATAAATCTGTGGAATGAGACAAACATCCACCAATGTCACGCTATCACCCACACTAAAAAGCCCCGCAGAAGATTCAAAATACGTCTCCAGAGTGCGAAATCCCTCGCCAATAAAATGACGAATCCACTTGAGCTTCTCGTCATCTGAAACACCGAGTGTTCCCTTCAAATATTTTAGAACCTTAAGGTTTTGAATCGGCTGGGTATCGCAGGCAATCACCTGTGCCAGAGCGCGAACCCTTGCCCGCTCCATGGGTTCCTCAGGAAGAAGAGGAGGACTAGGATAGCGCTCATCGAGATACTCGAGAATAGCAAGGCTTTGAAAAACCCCCTGTTTGCCATCCATTAAAAAAGGCAATAGTCCCTGAGGGTTAACCTCTTGGTATTTTTCCTGAGCCTGCTCTCCTTTGAGAAGATTTACAGGAATGGAACCATAGGCGATGCCTTTAAGATTTAGGGCAATGCGCACGCGATAAGAGCAAGAGCTCCTGTAATAGGTATAGAGTTCCACCTCAGTCCTTGCGAATCACAACTCTTTGATGAATAGGCCCAAAGATGCTCTCACCGCCGGGGGCATGCATTTCGATGCGCACCGTATCCCCGTCCTTCATAAATGGGGTTTTGAATTCTCCATGTTCAATTTTCTCAAGCATGCGTTTCTCGGCCAGGCAAGACGAACCGCGTGAGCGATCCAGATTTGAGATCGTACCCGAACCAATAATCGTACCGGAGCAAAGATTGCGGGTCCGAGCAGCGTGAGCGATCAAATCCGGAAAATCAAAGGTCATATCAACCTGACAATGCGGCTCGCCAAACAGCTCGGCATTATAGTGGGTCCTTAAAGGCAGATGCACCTTTCTACCGTCCCAGGACTCACCCAGCTCATCCGGGGTCACGGCAACTGGCGAAAAAGCCGTAGCGGGCTTGCTTTGAAAAAAACCAAACCCCTTGGATAGTTCACCCGGAATCAGGCCGCGCAGGCTGACATCATTCACCAGCATTAGCAGTTTGATATGGTCCCCGGCATCCTTGGACTCTACGCCCATGCGCACGTCATCTGTAATGATGGCGACTTCGGCTTCAAAATCCAAACCCCAGCGATCATCAAGACACTCGATATCATCCCAGGGCCCCAGAAAATCATCGGAACCACCCTGATACATGAGAGGATCAGTCCAAAAATTGGAGGGCATTTCAGCACCTCGGGCCTTACGTACCAATTCAACATGATTGACATAAGCACTTCCATCTGCCCAGTGGAAAGCACGCGGAAGCGGGGATCGCAGATCTTTGAAATCGATGGGACGCGACTCGGAGTCCAGGCCGCCGCTATTTAGAATAACAGAGCGTTCATAAAGTTTTGAGCCAATCTCAGACCAGTGATCGAGAGCCAGTTGGAGGGTCCCGGCAATATCTGGAACCGTCACAGCCCGACTCAGGTCTTTACTGACCAGAAGTAATTCTCCATCTCGAGTGCCGTTATTTAAGGTTGCTAATTTCATGCAGGACTCCTTTGTTTAATTAGACAAGATTTCCACGACGCTCTTGATCCAGTTCAATGGCATCAAAGAGAGCCTGAAAATTTCCTTGGCCGAAACCTTCACTTTTACCCGTGCGCTGAATGAACTCAAAGAAAAAAGTGGGTCGATCCCCGATGGGTTTGGTAAATAATTGTAAGAGATATCCATCTCCCTCAAAATCCAATAAAATCCCTAGTTTTTGCAGATCATCAATACTCTCATTGGTGGGAGGGTTCTTTTCACGCCAGGTGTCATAATAGGTGTCCGGAATCTTCAGAAATTCGACTCCGTTTTCACGCAGGGCGGCGATGGTAGCCAGAATATCCTCTGTACAGATGGCAATATGCTGAACCCCAGACCCATAATACTCTCGGATATACTCCTCAATTTGGGACATCCTCACGCCTTCATAAGGCTCATTGATGGGGTTTTTTATACGATTATCCTTGGATCGTACCACCTTGGAAAGCAGAGCCGAATACTGGGTCGAAATATCTCCTGGACCAAAATCCACAAAGGTCTCAAAATCAAAGCCTCGGTTGAAGGTATCGGCCCAGCGGTCCATCTCGTTTTCGCGAACATTGCCTACAATATGGTCAATATGTGTCAACCCCGTTGGCCTGGCAGGCAGGTCGATTTCCTGAACTGGCGCCCCAAACCCCGGGCGAAAAATCCCACGGTAATGGTCCCGATTGACAAGAACCACCTCAGTATCATCAAAGAGTTTGAATGCGGCCTCTTCCACAAAACCCTGGTCATCTTCAATCTTTCTGGGGGTCTGAACGGGAATCATTCCGTGGCTCAGTGCGTATTCAAAGCCTTTTTCTACATCCTCCACATCTACAGCCCAGCGCTTGATCCCATCCCCGTGCAGGTTGATAAAAGACTGGATTTCCGTGGTTGAAGGAGCCAGTGCCGAGGTCAGAACAAATTTCAGCTCTCCCAGGGTCAAAAGATAGGAGCAACGATCCCGGTTGCCGGTTTCTGGCCCTAAATAGGCCTGAATATCCATCCCCAGGGCCTTTGCGAACCAGTAGGCTGTCATTTTGGCCGAGCCAACATAAAATTCTACAAAATCATAGCGTCTCATTCCCATAGTATTGGACATGATCCCTCCTTAATCCTGCTCCAGCCAGGATCGAACATAGTCCTCCTGACGAATTCCAAGAGCTTTTTGCGTCACCATCAGAGGCTCAAAAGTATCAATCATAACCGCCAGTTCCACGGTTTCGCGCACACCCACACTAGCCTCGGTTTTTCCAGGCTGAGGGCCGTGGGCCAAACCTGCGGGATGCAAAGTAATACTGCCTTGCTCGATGCCTTTACGGCTCATAAATTCACCCTCTACATAATAGAGGACTTCATCGCTGTCCGAGTTGCTGTGAAAATAGGGAGCCGGGATGGCCTCGGGGTGAAAATCAAAAAGTCTGGGCACAAAACTGCAAACCACAAAATGAGCCGAATCAAAGATCTGATGAATGGGCGGGGGCTGGTGAATCCGTCCTACCAACGGCTCAAAATCATGAATACTGATGGCAAACGGATAAAGATATCCGTCCCATCCCACCGTATCAAAAGGGTGGTGATCCATAATCTGTTCAAAATACTCGCCTGAACGATGCACAAGCACAGAAAATTCACCTCTGTCAAAGCAAGGCTCCAACGAATCCGGGACACGAATATCTCTCTCACAAACCGGAGAATGCTCTAAGA
>CAZRLV010000295.1:0-4761 GCA_964600955.1 uncultured bacterium | reverse complement strand
GGTAGGATTTCATCAAAGTCGATGGAATCATCTTTTAGATCTTCGTTTTTAAGACTTAAAGATGCCACTTTGGAGTTGTCGATGGAATTCAGGGTGATATGATAAATCCGGATTTGATCCAGACCGATTGGAGCATCACTAATGGCATTGGCCTGAATGATGGGGTTTGTAATCGCTTGATTTTGAAATTTTTCGTCTCCCAGAACCTGGTCACGAATCTTGGTAGACAGGATGGATTTTCGATCCAGATGGCGCCCTTCAATGGCCTCATTTTGAAAATGTCCTCCAAGAATACTGGCTGTTTTGATATGACGCGATCCGAGGGATCGGTCCTTGATATGAAACCCTGTAATATTGTCTGGGGCTACATGAGTGTCATCTAGGACTCTTGAGCGAATCTTGTCAGAGCCAAGAATATTGTCTGCCAACTCGTCTCCGTTGAGACCGGCGGTCGCGAAGTCCTCCCCGCTCAGACTACCCGATTGAATATCAGAACCGACGACTGCGCTTAGATAGGTTCCGTCTCCCTGTAGGTTAGTGGCTTCCAGGACACCATCAGCATAAAGGGATATCACAGTGCTGCCTTGAGCGTCTCTCTGCGAAAGTAGTTGTCCGGTTGTACTCATCTGAGGCTGAAGATAAAAACCCCATCCACTGGCAACAAACGTGGATTTTTTACTGAGAGTGTTATTGATGTCTCTGCGCATCAGTCCAGAGATGCCCACGCCCCTAATCACACTATGCTGGTGCAAAGTGTCAGCGGTTTGATTTTGTTTTCCCACCAACTGGTAGAGGGTGCCAGAGGTGAGAGTTACACCTGGAAAACTTTGTGATGAGGAAGTAAAGCTTAAACCTTCTGTGGACTCAATTCGCATGAACCCGGAAATTGAGATATCCCCAGACGACGTGAGAACGGCAGAATTAGAGAGTAAGAATGTCTCGTTACTTAAGGCGATTAAGTTCTCTGTCGGGCTGAGCCCTATTATTTTGAGAGCGGTTCCAGCCTGTGAAAGATTTACTGGGTTAAGAGTCAGCCCTTGTGTGAAGGTGGCTGATCGCAGGTCGAGTTCCTTTAGGGTTGTAGTTCCAGAGGGATCCAGGCTTAGACTGGTTTGATCTACATCTTGCAAAGAAGTAAGGTGCAGAGGGCCTTGAAGAACCAGCCCTCCACCCAAGCCTTCATTTTCCATCAACTTTAAGGCATTTAGTTTTGAAGTGGAATTGGGGTCCAGGGTGAATTGTCCTGTGGGATGAAGGATTTTAGGGGCTCTTAGGAGATCTTGACTTATAACCGCCCCTGAGAAAGAACCTTCACGAATGCGAATTTTTAGAGGAGTGGACGAGCTAAGATTTTTCAGGGCCAGGGTAGAAGACGTTGATTCGAAGACAATTTGGGAGTTACTCACCTGAACACTGGAATTAAGACCCTGCCAACCTGCGGTGATTGCGTCGGCAAATCCAATTTTTCCCTGTCCTTGAATTGATCCATTTGAAGAAAGCAGGAAAGCTCCCTCAGAGAGATTCAAGGATGAGTCCCAGAGAGTCATGTCTGCATAGGCTGTTGTATGCGAGAGAATATTTTCCCCCTCCAGAGACTCCTGATTGATTCCCGCAAAAATGAGGGCTTCGCTATCCTCCGAGGAGACTGTCAATCCCTCTTGCAGGTTCATGGCCTGAGCTTTCAAGATGGCGCCTGATGTGTCCACGAGAAAGCTGGGGGTTGATTCACCATCAGGCTGGATTTGAAGGTTGCCGTATAGCGTGGCAGAACCTCCCATTTCAAGTGTGTTCACAAGGGAAATGGCTCCAGACACTGTTGTAGGATTGACGAGCTTGGAAGAATCCAGGATGGTAAGATTATTGACGTTGAAGATTCGGGACTGGAGATTGGCCAGGATCGAAGCCTGATGTGGATCCATAGAAAATCCAGCATTATCTATATCGACTAGTTTTGAAGATCTGGAATCACCCCGAATCTCCAGGGCCTGTACCGTCACATCGGCCGCTATGCTAAGAGTATCCGAACTCAATGTGGAATCAATATTCTTACCATCAAAGTCCCCGGTGACTTCAAGATCATTGAAAAGAGCAATTTGGTTCAGGGCGGTGGAGAAACTTGGCTGATCAAGATCCTGAAACCCCGGTAGTTTGATATTGCCCTTAGAAATCAAGTTTCCACCGGTCAAAATAAGGTTTTGCTCAGTGACAAAATTGGAGGTCACTGCCAGGTTTCCCCCCACGGATACCTGATCATCTACAGAGAGGGTTCCTTCAAGCTCCAAGCGTTTTAAGCGAGTAGGGTTGAGTCCTGGATTTGTGGGATAAGGGTCGAGAAAATAGGCTTGAGAGTTTCCTAGGTTTTGGGTGGAAGCTGGAGAAGCTGAGTCGCTGTCAAAAAACAGGTGGGACGTAAGAGTCTGAGAAACGTTTACAGATTCCCCTACATGAATGGATAGAACACTCTTTAGAGACCTTCCACGACTAGAGCCTTCAACTTGGAGAGGCACCAAAGATGAATCCAGGGGTAGGATTTGGAGTTGGTTGATTCTGGAGCTGAGGCCTGCGTCAAAATAATGATCAAATCCGGGTTGGCAGAGGGGCTTCAAGTCGTCTTCATCACATAGAATGCTAGAGAATACATTGCTGCTAAGACTGAAACTTGTTCGCAGGCTGGGACTTCGTGAAAGGACCAGGTCTCCAGTAACCAGGGCTTGACCCTCCAGATTGTGGAGAATTGGATTGTCCGAGGGTTTTGAGGAAAACCCAATTCCAAAAGCTCCCTTGAGCTCAAGATCCGAAAAATTAGAGGCCAGATAGCCAGTATTTGAGTAAGCTCTATCGGTTAAGAATAAAGATCCACCAAAAAGGCTTTGGGACCCAAAACTCTCTTCAGGTCCCAGGCGTAAGGACTCCGAATTGGAGTTTTGGTCACCTGTAAGAATCAGTGAACCCTTCAAGGAGAAGGCGCTGGCTTCCAGGCGCAGGAAGCCAGGTGGATTAAGAATTTGTCCCTCCTTTACTGCGTCTACCGTAACAGAACAATCCCCAAGGGCTGCACAGTGTACAAAGTATAGATCTCCTAAATCGGGATAGTTAGACCCGATAACGACGCGACTGGGATTTAACTCACCCCCAAGGAAAATTCCAAAATGTTCCTGATTGTCATCAAAAAGGTGTGAAGTGATGATGCGGTTATTTGTAAAAATTGAGGGACTTAAATAGGGATTGCTCAAATTAAAGGCGGAGCCATCATAGAAATTGAAAAAATTGGTGTTGGTAAAATAAAAGGGACGGTTTGGAGTCAAACCGTCGTTATTTTCAAATAGGAATGCGAGTCGGTTGTCTATGCGACGTTTGGAAATGAGAGTGCTTCCTGAGCGCTGGTTGAGCTTTTCAATCATATCCCCTGGGTCCGCTCCAACTCGAAGGTCATGAGTATGAGAAGGTTGTTTTGTGCGAGAGTCGGTATAGGTGTCTCTGCTGGTCCAGTCAAAAACCCCGTTGCGTGCTCCAAATTCGCCGATGAGACCTTTGAGTCTTTCAAAACTAAACTGCAGGGATTTTCCAAGAGTCAGGGTATTAAATACCGATAGCCCGTGTGGGATTACCTGATAAGGCGCTTCTTTCAAGGAGAGATCAGTCTGGTTCAGATCGTAAAATCCAAGAGCTGTAATTCCAGGTGAGTCACCACTAACCAGGAGCCTGCCCACATCAGTTCCTTGGACCTTCAAGGAGGATTCATCCGAGAGCTCCAGGCTCCCCCCGGCCTCAATCATCGCGGAGTTATTGCCTTTGGCACTGACATCAACCTTTAAAAAATCTCCAAGTTCCGTCCTGAGGGATGGATTAATGATTTTGAGCTTGTGGAGTCTTGAAGATGAAGTAACCGAAGCTTCAAACTCCTCTGAACTTGGATTTCTAAAAACCGGAGATTTGATAGACCCGGCCACCACATCTTTACCTCCAGGAGGTTTCAACCCTCTCACATCCAGGATTCCAAATCTTTCGGCTGTAGACTGTATGGAGCCGCTGATCGAAAGACTCGACTTACCCCTTAGATATAAGGATCCACTAATTTCACCTTTTCCGGCCCCATTTTCAGTTACCAGAGCATCGGGAGAGTTCTTTTCCGGATTCCAGATAAGGAGTCCAATATTTTGGTTTTGAAAAATTTGAAGTCCAATTAAGCCTTGTCCGGGTTCAAGTCTAAGGTCCGGGGGAGCGGGCTCACCTAATAAGGGGGCATCTGATTCTCTAGAAATTCGAAGAGTTCCCTGTTTATCGTCATTTCCTACAAGGCGTAGCGAGGAAACCACAAATGGAACTCCTGGAATGGGAATTTGAGATTTAGCGAGGACATCGGTCAGGTCTGGATTAAGTTCTTCACCTTCCAAATCAAACTTTCTGAAGAAATCATCATAGCGTGTCTCAGAGTAGGGAACACAGCCTCCTTCCGAAGGGTCACAGATTTCAATGCGTAAAAAGCGTTTTCCATTCTTAAAATACCTCTCGTCCAGAGGTTTGATGTCTGGGTCATCATTGAATTTACCAAGACGCACAGAAAAAATACCATTGCGAACACTTACCAAGATGGGCTGATTTAGGCTCCAGACTTCCTCGTTTGGGTCCTCAGGGGTAATCGAAAAGCGCATATAGAATTGCTTTTCTTCTTCTGTACCAAATGGAACACCAGCATCATTAACGATATAGCCTTGAAAATTAAGGGCTCCACCCTCCAAAGGTGGTATAGCATGCGTTTTT
>CAZRLV010000294.1:0-4762 GCA_964600955.1 uncultured bacterium | reverse complement strand
CTCGGAAAAAGCTCTGCAACCAGGTGCTCCGCAAGCTCCGCAATTGGTTCCAGGAAGCATCTCCTCTACCAGATCAATCCTTGGATCCTCAAAAACACGAAACTTGCGATTGGCAACGGCTAAAACGGTGCCAAAAGTGAGCCCCATACCCGTAAGAATCCCAACAGAAATAAGTATTTTTTCAAGCATTTTTAAAAGAGTTGAGAATAAGAAGATAGAATGACTTGGTAGACTCCTCTTATGTTTAACTTCCTCTGCTCCCTTTGATTCCTTCTTCTTTTCTTCCTGTCTCCTAGTTAAACGGTTCTGCCCTCTTGAGCAGAGCTTCCAAATTGGGTTCATCCGGGTTAAGCGGCTTACCAGGGTGAATAACTTTTGTGGAGCATTTTTCTGCCGCAACAACCAGGTCCTCGAAACTACCCGCATTGATATCTGCGATATAAGCCTGTTTCTCTGCATTGTATTTGAACATATTGGGATTTAGATTCGTGCATTCATTACAAGTGGTACAACGAAAGGTCTCAATCCAGGCTTCCTCAGAAACGAGATCTTCCTCTTCTTCTTCCACCGAGTCCGACTCAGCTTCCCCAGCAGACGCTTCAAGCGAGGCCGAATCAGCAAGGCTCGCTTCAATTCCTTTTTCTGGAAGTTCTACCGGGGCTGAATCCGTGGCTCCCACAGGCAGATCTCCCAGATTCATCAATACATGGGATAATTTCTCCATGGCCTCAAACGAGGCTTGAGTACGAACATTCTCAATTTCCTGGCTGTGCTCAGCCTTGAGGGCGCTAATCTTCTCTTCTAGCTGTTTTTCACTTTCTTCGCGCGCTGCCCGAGCGGCTTGGATAGCATGGTAGCTCTTGGCTCCACCGAGATCCTGAAGGCGATGCCAGGCATCTAGAGACTCCTGACAGAGCAAGACTATAGAGCTGGAAACCAGCATCTTGCGAGCCTTTTTATCTTCATCGACCATCCAGATATAGGGCAGCTTTGATAACTGTCCCTCGGAGTTTTTTTGAAGATAGTCTGTCAGTGGTAAAAAATCCTCCTCTGCCAAAGACTCAGGAATTACGCGAAAATATTTCTCAAAACCGGGAATTTTGGAAGCGAAGTCAGCCCATGTAAACCCGATCTCGGTCTGTTCTCCACTACCATGCAAATCAATCTCGTAAACCGGCCAGTCCTCTTCTTTCTGAGGATTATTTTTTATGTCAAAGCGGCTCCCCCATAAGGCCCCTCGTTTTGGATTGAAAATAAAGGAGGGGAAAGCTCGACTCTCATGGGCGGCATTACACCAGAGAATATTAGGCAACCCCGATTCATTGCCTGCGGGTACAGAAAGAATCCTATACAAGGCGGGAAGTTCACTGGAAAGTCCCTCAACAAATCCTGAAATCAGATCTTGCGGCTGTGCTGAGGAAGACTGGAATACAAAGGCCCTGCGCAGAGAAACGGCCATTTCCCCAAGGTCCTTGCCTAGACCCACAAAGCCATCCTCGCTGGCTTCAGGAAGCCAATTCGAAGAAAGATCACGGTTCAAAACCAGGGTCTGAACCGGACGTCCAGACAGCAGAAGAGATGCAAGGCCTCCGTCCCCTCTCTTAAATACCATGCTTTCCTCATCAATGACCACTACAGGAGGACAGAGATCAAACTCCTCTCGAGTAAAATTCCTCCAATTGAAAGCTGAATAAAAATCACCGTGTAATTCATCTCGATACTGGTTTTCCACCTCTAGACGAGCCAGACGTAAGCTGCCAAGCACTTTGGCCATGGACTTCATTTTTTCGTCAAACACTGAACCCGCTTTAAGCATGGGTTCAGCCCCGCTATCAGAAATGACCTCCATGGATTCACCCAATGCTTCATGGGCCAACTCTCCTAGCCAGGTTAAAGCCTCAGGGACCAAAATGACCGCATCACTGCGGGCTTGCCCCGCTAAATAACCTTTGAACTCATGCGTCATGGTCTCAATTCTTGATCTTCGCTCCTCGGACATGGACTCGCTGGCAGCCTGAGGAATCAGGGTCGCAAGACACTCAGAATCAACAAAGGATGAAGCTAACCCCAATGATGAATTTAGATGGGAGGCTTGCCGTGCATGAGGGGCTTTACTACGATCCACGGCCAGCATATTCTCAAGTCTCGTTGTAAGTTTTTGAATCTCAGTGTAGAGCGCTCCCCTTCTTTGCAATTGAATCGATTTTAGACTCAGCAAAAACAACATCACGGGGGCCTCAGGAGCAAAGCCGAGGAGTTTTCCACTCTGGGGCAACAGGGCCTTATAGTCCAAAAGGCATTTTGAAAACCTCTGAGCTTGCTCATCTGAAAATCCAAGCCAATCTTCGAGCTCTTTCAAGGCTAAATCCATGACTTGCGGGAAACTGTGTCGGCCGCCTGCAGCCACTTTTTCCTTCAAACTGCATTCAAGCCTTCCCAGATTGTCCTTGAGGATGCGAACTTCGTCCCCCTCGGCATTTAGACTTTCAAGCGCCGAGGAGAGGAGGTCACGCAAGGGGCGGTAATAGATTTCAGGCAATTCCGGACCAGGATCTGCGACCCAGAGCGGGTAATCGAAGCTAAGTCTGGTTTCATCGCGAAATGGTTCAAGCAGAGATGGAAAAAGTCCGGACAAGCTCCCAACCTTTTCATCCAAAGACTGGGCATGATAAAAACGTGAAGCGTCGCGAAGAGTAAAATCTTCGCACATCTTATCTATGTTTTTCTCTGAGAGAGTTGGATCTGAATCGGAGTCAGAAGGCCTAAATGCCGGCAAGGCCTTGGCATCCTCCTCAGAGGACATAAGAGTACCCGAACTCATAGGAGAAGTCTCAGAACCGGCCACAGCTTCTCTAGACGGCATAGCGATCAAACTCCCTGCTAAGAATCTCAAACTTCCGATCTGCCGGGTAGGTTAAATTGTGGGCACCATACTCGTCATAACGAACTCGGTTCTTGTCCTGAAAAAGCAAGCCAATGGGATAGCAGTTCTGGATCTGCGAGACTTCCGAGGCCTTATTGATATCGCTGGGGTCATGCTCCTTAGAGTTCTTGTAGATCTTGCGCATTTGATCGTCGAGAGGAATTCCATTCTCGTGGGTCAATAGCAGAGTCTCTTCAGGGTCTACTACAGCGGTATCAAAGCAATCCTTATTCATCACCGGACAACGCTGTAGGATTCTTACGAATGAAAAACCAGGGTGTTCATAGGCGGCTTGAAGGGTTGCGTAAACATGGGCTGGATTCCAGTCAACCGTCTGGGCAACAAAAGAGACATTACTGATTCCAAGAGTAGTCGATAATGGGTTTAGGGGTGGCAGCATCGATCCTTCAGGATGAGTATTTGTATGAGTTCCCAGCCGTGAAGTGGGAGAGGTTTGCTTTTTGGTTAAACCATAGATCTCGTTATCTAGAAGCATCACGGTCATATTCATGTTATAGCGTACGGCGTGGACCCAATGCCCGGCTCCAATGGAACAGCAGTCTCCGTCACCGGTGGCCACAAACACCTGAAGATCTGGTCGACGAAACTTGACTCCACAGGCTACGGGAAAGGCTCTACCATGCAGTCCGTGAAACCCATAAGTATTCATATAATGCGGAAATCGACTGGAACAACCAATACCTGAGACAACAACCGTCTTCTCGGGAGCCAACTGCTTCTCGCGGCATAGTCTTTGCACCGCCGTAAGCACAGCATGATCACCGCAACCCGGGCACCAACGTGCCACCCCTCCTGAATAGTCCTCAAGAGTGTAATATTGCTCTGGAACTTCCAGGGCACAATCTGACTTTAAGCCGAACATTCTTCCTCCTTCGATAGGGAGCTCAGTCCAAGCTCTTTTTTAATCATGTCCACAATCAGTCCAGGACTCATGGGCTGTCCATGAACATTGGAAAAATAATCAATATCAATCAAAGTCTTAGCCCGCAGATGCCAGGCCAGCTGTGAGTACCTACGCGACTCCTCGGTGATCAGAGTATCTTCAGGATCATCTCCGTAATTGATCTCCACAGTACGCACCTTCTTAAATTTTGAAAAGATCTCCTTGAGTCCCGGCTCAAGTGGATTGAGAAATCTCAGATGCAAGGAAGATACCTTGGCCCCAGCCTCCTGCGCCTGCGCTACGGCTTCCTCAATAGCCCCCCGCGTGGAACCCCAGCCCACCAAAAGCAGATCTCCCTGGTCTTCTCCAAAAATGGAGGGAGATTTAAGGGTCTGCTGAAAGGCCGCCAATTTTAAACTGCGTCGATTACAGCCTCGTTGATTGGAGTCCGGGTCATAGGCCACATGACTTTCCTCATTGTGAGCGAGCCCAGTGAGAATATATTCTCCGCCCTTTTGCCCGGGAATAGGCCTGGGTGAAAGTCCGGTTTTTGCATCCCATTCAAAGGGTCTGCATTCTTTTTTCCAAGGACTCTGATCCACGGGAGTTGCTGCCCATTCCTCGTTGATTTCAGGTCGCGGAAAAGGCTGAACCCCCGTAGCCAGGTTCGCATCGGTCAAGAGAATAACAGGCATTCGAAACGATTCTGCCAGTTTGCGGGCTGAAATAACGAAATGAAAACACTCCTCGATACTGGAGGCCGCCAGAACGATTCGTGGAGCATCTCCATGCTGACCGTAAATCGACTGTAGTAAATCTCCCTGTTCCACCTTGGTCGGCAAACCGGTAGAGGGGCCGCCGCGCTGGACATTTACAATCACGAGAGGAATCTCAGTCATAACCGCCAGTCCAATGAATTCTGACTTCAAAGCCAT
>CAZRLV010000293.1:0-4762 GCA_964600955.1 uncultured bacterium | reverse complement strand
CCAGCTACCCTCAGGAATCTGGCGCATGGGCATTGTGTTTCCCGGACATACTTCAATATCCTCTCCTGAAAGAAGTTTGTCTCCAGCCTTAACTCCGCGCGGAGCCAGGATATAACGCATCTCCCCATCGGAATACTGTAAGAGAGCAATATGAGCACTGCGGTTGGGGTCATATTCAATAGCCTGTACAATCGCCGGAACGCCGACCTTGTTTCGCTTAAAGTCTACGAGACGATAACGACGCTTGTGCCCTCCGCCTCGATGTCGCGAAGTGATCTTCCCACTATGATTGCGCCCCCCGCTCTTCTTGAGGGGTGACAATAAACTTCGCTGTGGCTTCTCTTTGCTCAGCCCCTCCTGGGACTTTACACTCATGAAGCGCCTTGAAGGCGTTATGGGTCTAAATGTTTTAACTGCCATTGCTCTTTCCCCGTTTTAAACCGAATCAAACTTCTCAAAGAAATCAAGACTCTCGCCGTCTGCCAGAGTTACAACTGCCTTTTTCCAGCTCGATGTCTGAAAAACATGGCCTTTCATTCTGCGGCTTTTACCTTTAACTCGCGCTATATTCACGTCGATAACCTTGACTCCAAACATCTTCTCGACGGCCTTGCGCACGGTAATTTTATTGGCGTCCGTGCGCACGGCAAAGCGATACTTATTCATCTCTGTCTCTACATAGCTCTTCTCAGACAATAATGGCTTCACAAGAACCTGGGTTAAATCCGTACTCACAGGACTACCTCCTCTATTTTCTCAAGGGCGCTTTGCAAAATAACTACCCTGTAATTCAGGAGATCGTGAGGATTGAGATTCCTGTAAATCAATGTTTTCACCTGAGGTAGATTCCGTGTAGCTAATTCCAGGTTATCGATGCGATCCGGCTCAATAAACAGAATTTTTCCGCCTCCCATACTTTGAACGACCTCGCTCATTTCGCGCGTCTTGGGAACCTCAGGATTGAGGTCGTCGATAATAGCCAGATTGCCATTACGGGTACACTCCGTAAGCACGGAACGCAAAGCCAAGCGCCTCACCTTCTTAGGCATCGCTTTAGTATGGTTTTTTCCTGTGGGCCCGTGGGCTACACCTCCACCCGTCCACAGCGGCGAAGAACGCGTCCCGGCACGGGCTCGACCCGTACCCTTCTGTTTCCAGGGCTTCCTACCGCCACCTCTTACCTGGGAGCGGGTTTTTGTTGTAGGGTTCGCCCTGCGTCGATTCGATAACTGCAGCAACAGATACTCTTTAACCGCTTCGTGGTTGACCTCTACGTCAAACACCTCAGGGTTTAAACCCAGGGTTCCAGACTCCTTGCCAGCCTTGTCATATTTGATAACATCTACCATGACAACTCCTAACCTTTAACCGCTTCTTTTACAAAGACTATTCCGTTTCTAGCCCCGGGAACAGCCCCGGCCAAAAACAGGAGATTGCGCTCGGTATCTGATTTAACAATGCGGATATTTTGCATCGTGCGAACTACATGGCCCATTTGACCCGGCATTTTGACACCTTTCCAGACCTTCGAGGGTGTTGAGCAGTTACCAATAGAACCCGGGATTCGGTAACAATGCCCGCCGTGGGTCTTGTCTCCTTTGGAGCTATTATGTCGTTTAACAACCCCTTGAAACCCACGACCCTTGGTGAGTCCAGCAACATCAACCCGGGGAACATCCTTTAGGGATTCAACCGTAATCACATCACCGGGCTTACTCTCAGAACCAGGAGATCCAAACTCCTTGAGCACTTTAAAGGCGGGAGTTCCGGCCTTCTTGAAATGACCCTGCTGAGGACGCTTAACTCTTTGAGGCTTCTGCTCAAGAAACCCTAGCTGCACACGGTCTTCTTTAACCTGCACTACCGTACAAGGCCCAACTTGTACTACAGTTACCGGCACAGCTTCCTTGGTCTCAGGGTCGAAAACCTGAGTCATGCCAATCTTTTTTCCAATCAATCCTTTTGCTTGCATGGCATTCCTCCTTAAACCTTGATCTTAATATTGACGCCCGAGGGAAGGTCTAGATGCATCAAGGCTTCCACGGTCATGGAACTGGGCTCGGTGACACAAATCAGACGCTTATGAACCCTTTGCTCAAATTGCTCTCTGGAGTCCTTATTGACAAACACAGAGCGCAGAACCGTATAACGGTGAATTTTAGTCGGCAGAGGGATGGGCCCGACAACCTTGGCTCCCGTCCTCTGAGCCGCACTGACAATCTCCTGGGCGGAATGATCTAAGATTCGATGATCAAAGGTTTTCAAATAGATTTTGATTTTACGCATAATATACTCCAGATTTTAGCCGCCGACCCCAGGGCCAACGCTTTGATCAACTCTCTTCCGATATTCCCTTTACCTTCTTCACAATCTCTTCAGTAATCTGCTTGGGGACCTCTTCATAGGAATCAAAAACGAGAGTGAAAGTGGCTCTTCCCTGGGAAAGCGAACGAATCGCCGTGGCATACCCAAAGGTTTCAGATAAGGGCACATACCCCGTAATGACCTGTGACCCATAACGAGCTTCCATCTTTTCAACACGTCCCCTGCGGGAATTGAAGTCACCGATGATGTCTCCCATATACTCTTCGGGGGTGTCAATCTCCATGGACATGACTGGCTCAAGCAAGTAGGGCTTACATTTTTTCATGCCCTCCTTCATCGCCATGGACGCTGCAATTTTAAAAGCCATCTCGTTGGAGTCTACATCGTGAAAGGAACCAAAATGCAAGGTAACCTTGACACCATTGACCGGATAACCCGCCAGGACCCCTGTATCCAGGGCCTCTCTACAACCCTTCTCAATTGGATTGATGTATTCCCTGGGGATAATCCCTCCGACGATTTTATTCACAAAGAGGAAACCCGAGCCCGACTCATCCTCTTCAGGGCTGAGAGGCTCAATAATAATCTGAACATGACCGTAGTTTCCACGCCCACCGGATTGCTTAATGTACTTACCCTCTTGGTCCACCTTGGAGTGAATAGACTCTCTATAGGCTACCTGCGGAGCACCCACATTGACCTCAACCTTAAACTCGCGCTTGAGACGATCTACAATCACGTCAAGATGGAGCTCGCCCATTCCCGAAAGAATGGTCTGACCCGTTTCCTCATCAGAATGCACTTTCAGTGAAGGGTCCTCTTCAAGAAGCTTGCGCAGACTGGTGGTCATTTTTTCGCGATCATCCTTGGTTTTAGGCTCAATGGACAGATCGATGACCGGCTCAGGAAAAGACATCTTCTCAAGAATAACCGGCTTATCCATGTCACAAAGAGTATCCCCTGTCGTCGTCGACTTCAGCCCGACTACAGCTCCGAGGTTTCCGGCCTTGATTTCTTTCACCTCTTCGCGTGAGTTGGCATGCATCAGTAAAAGGCGCCCAATACGCTCTTTCTTATCGCGAGTGGAATTCACCACATAAGAACCGGAGTTAAGCACACCCGAATAGACCCGAATAAAGGTCAGTCGTCCCACATAAGGGTCCGTCATCACCTTAAAAGCCAAAGCCGAAAACGGCTCCTCTACAGAAGCGGGCCGCTCAAGCTCCTCGTCCTTATCTACAGCAACTCCGCGAATCGAAGGTAGATCCAGAGGTGAGGGCAAAAAGTCGATCACGCGGTCCAGGAGAGTCTGCACACCCTTATTTTTGAAGGCCGTTCCACAGGTCACAGGCTGCATTTTACAACCGATTGTGGCCTCGCGAATCACCTTGATGATTAAGTCTGATGGGATTTCCTTTTCTTCGAGATACATCTCCATCAGCTCATCATTATATTCAGAGATGGAGTCCAACATTTTATCGCGATACTCAAGGGCTTGCTCTTTAAGATCATCACGGATCTCACGCTCCTCGAAAGAAGCGCCCAGCTCTTCGCCATCCCAGACGAACTCTTTCATACTGATCAAGTCAATTAGCCCTTCGAATTTATTTTCGGCGCCAATTGGGATCTGTACAGCTACGGGAGTCGCTCCGAGTCGATCCTTCATCATGTCGAGCACATTGAAAAAGTCTGCCCCGGTGCGGTCCATCTTATTAACAAATGCCATGCGCGGAACTTGATAGCGCTCGGCCTGACGCCATACACACTCAGACTGAGGCTGAACCCCGGCTACCGCACAAAACACCGCGACGGAGCCATCCAAAACCTTGAGAGAACGCTCTACCTCAATGGTGAAGTCCACATGACCCGGAGTATCAATAATATTAATTTTATAATCTTTCCAGTGACAGGTCGTAGCCGCGGAAGTAATAGTGATCCCGCGCTCCTGCTCTTGCGCCATCCAGTCCATGGTTGCGGTTCCGTCATGAACCTCACCGATTTTATAGTTCTTGCCCGTGTAAAACAGGACACGCTCTGTGGTCGTGGTTTTTCCGGCGTCAATATGAGCCATGATGCCAATATTGCGTACACTATTTAGATCTTCCCTGGCCATGTCTACCACCTAAAACTTAAAATGTGAAAATGCTCGGTTTGCTTCGGCCATCTTGTGTACTGTTTCACGCTTACGCATTGCAGACCCCACACCCGAGGAAGCCTCTCTTAACTCAGTCGCCAAGCGCTCTGCAAAGGTTTTTTCCTTGCGCTTACGAATCTCAGCCACGAGCCATCGAATTGCGAGAGTGGTTTGACGCTCCCAGCGCACTCTAACCGGTACCTGATAGTTGGACCCGCCAATCCTGCGCGACTTAACCTCATTCATGGGCTTAACATTTTTTAAGGCTGCCTCAAAAACCTGAAACCCGTCGTTCTCAGGGGC
>CAZRLV010000292.1:0-4766 GCA_964600955.1 uncultured bacterium | reverse complement strand
ATAGGGTCTGGTAAGGGTTTGATCAGGTTCATCAACTCTCTTAATTCAATGCGGGTCTCTTCGATATCTTCGAGTTTTGCACTCATCCAAAACTCGACATGATCGGATTTTTTTACCCAGCCCATACAGGCTTTTACCTGCCCTATGTTTACGGGTAGTAAACGCACTCGATTCGCCAGTTTTCCCGCAAAATCTTGTGCCTTGGAAGATGCTTGAAGCCTATGAGTAAGAAACTCAGCAACCAGGAGATCAAAGCTATAGGCTCCATAAGACTTGCGGATATCGCGGTGAAACATGAGAGGGCAAATCTCTTTGCGTAGTTTATGCAAGGTTCTGGAGTTACAAGCCTGAATTAAACCCAAGTCGGCGATGGAATGAATAAATTTCATCTTCTCTCGCACTGCGATACATTTTAAGTCCTTGAGGGCATTGATATCGCCTCGGACGAGTTCTGAGATCTCCTCAAAAAACTCTACCTCCTGGGCTTGCAGAGCCAAACTTAGTAGATCGATTCTGGCCGTGAAAAGTTTTTCTAGTACAGACAGACTACGAGGTTTCTCGTCTTCTTGCTCAGCCGCCTGTTCAAATTGCAAAAAGAGACCCCAGTGATCGAAAACCCTAAAATCTGTCTTGTCTTGCGAAGGGCCAAAAAGATTGGGACAAAGGCGAGTGCCTCTGCCTAGCATTTGCAGGAATTTTACCCGCGAACCTAGTGGTTTGGCAAAGCTGAGGTTTACGACTTCTGGAACATCAATTCCGGTATCTAGCATGTCTACCGAGATCGCGATGGTCAGGTTTTTATCCTGGCTTTTGAAATCGTCGATCAGCGAGCTGGCTCGGGTATCATGGTAATCGATGACTTTGCAAAACTCATCGCCATAGTCATCTGCGTACATGTCTTCAAAAAGTTCGTGTAGCAGAACAGCATGGTCATGGTTTCTGGCAAAAACAATGGTTTTCCCTGGTCGATGTCCCGTTTTGTCCATGACCCCATGTTCCATGATGTTTCTTAGAACCGTGCGATTGGTATCTTTATTGAAAATTCTTTTATCAAGGTCTGACACACCAAAATTCAGGTCCCTCTCGTCTTCTACCTGATCGCCTGCTTGCGCCTTTTGCTCGTCATCTAATTTGTTATAACAAATACCCTCACGGCTAAATTGGGTTGAAGACTTAAAGACTGTAGGTGGCACAAGCACCCCGTCGTCTATGGCCTCTTCTAGCGAATAAGAATGCGTGGCACTCTCTTTCTCACACCCAAATAGACTAAATGTATTTCGCTCAATGAAATTCAAGGGGGTCGCAGTTAACCCAAGATACAAAGCATCGAAATAATGAAAGAGGTCGCGGTATTTTTTATAGATGCTACGGTGAGATTCATCGGCGATAATCAGGTCAAAAAAACCCACGTCAAAATTCTCAAAACATTTAATCATAGACGGATAAGTGCCAAAATAAAGCCGCTGATTTCGGTCTTTATAAGTCTTTGGCGTCACTAGGGTTGCGGGTTGGTTTCTTAGAAACTGGGTAAAAGTGTTCTTGGCTTGTTTTCTTAGTTCCAGGCGATCACAAAGAAATAGGATTCTCTTGGCCCAGTTGGCCCTTAGCAGTACGTCACTAATCGATGTTGCGATGCGGGTTTTGCCGGTGCCAGTCGCCAAAGCCAGAAGGGATCTTCTAGTTTTTTTCTGAAAGTTTTCCAAGGTTGCTAAAACGGCGTCCCTGGCATAGCCCCGTTTCTCATCCCCTCCCGCAATTTGAAGATTGAGTTCCATCTTAGTGAGCTCTTTTCTATTTTGGCGCTGAAACATGCGGTATTTGAGGCTGTCAGGAGATGGAATACCCCAGAGTCTTGCCTTCCTTCGCCCAAGAGCTTCATCATAGAGAAAAATATCGTAGCCGTTGGTGAGAAAAATAATCGGGCGTTTTGCTGGGTCTTCAGCCAGAGCCGCTGCGTATTGCCTTGCTTGTTCCAGCCCTAGAGTCGGATTCACCGATGTCTTTTTTGCCTCAATAACGGCCAGAGCATCGCCGTTATCGTCATAGAGCACATAGTCAGCGTACCCGATACCTGTCTTGGTTCCCTGGCCTTGCAATTCAACTTCTTGACCTACCGAGGCGGTATCCTCCCCCTCTTTGCCTACTTTCCAGCCTGCATCAAGTAATAGCCCGTCAATGAGGTATTTTCTGGTGTCGGCCTCTGAAAACTCCAAAGCGTCGATGGTATTGGCACTTCTTGTTTTTAGCTCTAGTATTTCGGTCTGAGACTTCTCAAGCACTTCAAGGACTTGCGCCTTTTGCTGTAAAGCCTGTTCGGCTTCCGATTGAAAACTGGCAAGCTCTGCTTCTTTCTTTAGTAGCTCTTGCTTAAGGGTCGCGATATCATCCTGCCCACTCTCTGGCATCTGGAATTTTGGAGCGTCAACCAGTTTGCCACGCAGGTAGGTACAAAAATACCACTGGGCCAATTTGTGAGCATTTTCCAGACAAGTCTGTGCCTCGCGGGCAACGCCGTCATGGTCATGAGCCGCCTTGTTTCCTGATTTTCGTAGGATATGAAATAGATTCTTGATTACAGGGTCTGTATAACTCAAAAATCGATTGGACCCACCAGCACTATGACCACCTAGGGCATCAAAAAAGCCACCTGGCCAGGGTTCTGCAAGATGATTGAAAATGACTTGTAGCAGCTTTTCAGCAAAGGTACGTAATTTTACAATCGCACTGGGTGGGTCACTGTGGACATATTGCTCTGCAAAGGCGGCCAGGATCGCCAATTCAGGATGCTTTGCTTCTAAGAAACGAAAGTTCTCACTACGGATATCTTGCATAAGGCTACGGTAGGTTGAGATGGTCTGATCGTAGTCTTGATGATATTGCATAGCCTTCCCTGTTACAAGGAGCATGCCAAGTCTTGAAGCGATCGTTGATAATTTCGATAAATGGCTTATTCATGGGGGTTTTATGGGAATACCTCAAAGGGCTGGATAGGTATTTATATTATTAGATAAACTATTTTATAGATTGAGGGCGAAGTTTATGGCGAAGCTAACTTCTTTGAGTTTTTGGGGCGACAGGGTGGTGAGTATGGAGCCGATTTTTTGCTTTGAGACGGTTTGAAGATGATCGCAATTTATGGCGCATTTCTTTTTTAATCCATCTTGGGGGGATAGACCTACCTCACTGGGTATGTCCCTGATCGTGGATGTCAGAGGCGCGATGGTAACCTCATTCAAATATTCTAGAATGGAGTCTCTTGTCAAAATCAGGACTGGGCGTTTCTTATCGGGGGCTTGAAACCTGAACCATCTGATTTCACCCCGTTTCAATCTTCAATCCATTCCTGTTCTGGCTCCCAGACATCAAATTCGGATTGGCTCACGGGATGCTTTTCGTAACCCTTTTTATGCTGCATCTCAAGACGATCCATATTCACCTGATTTATGGCGGCTCGTAATGCCTCCCTTGTAAAGGCGGAGCGCGTAGTCTTTAAGTTTTTGACCATTTTGTCCACGGCAACAACCAAGTCATCATCGAGAGTCATCTGAATTGTTTTCATAGTAGCCCCTTCATGGATAATTATAGCTATAATCATCCACATTGGCCAATGAGTGGTCTACTGAATCACGACGGGGGTGCCTTTTTGGGTGAGCTCGAAGAGTTCTTTGGCGTCGTCGGGCAACATGCGAATGCAGCCGTGGGAGGCACGAGAGCCGATGGAAGCGAAGTTGGGGCTGCCGTGAATAACGACGTTCATACCCCATTTGACCCAGAATTTATCCTCGGGCCTGTCGGATTCAATACCCATATTGCGCGTAATCATTCCCGGGCGGACTGAATATCCAAGCCGCCTGCCTATACGCATGGGAGTGTCTTGATAAGTGCGTGCATAGTCTGGTGTTTCTGGGGTTCTCCAGTCATCTTCGCCCTCTTTGTTGCCAGCATCGGGATGCAAACCGTAGGACATGGGAAAGGCAAAAATCAAGCGTTCCGTACCTTTTTCAACGGCGTAAATCATATAGTCATTTTTTACAATTCGTAGATAGACCTTGGCGGGATCAATCAGGCCCTTATAGGACTCCATAAACTGTTGACGATAGCGGGTATGACTGCGCCGCCAGGCGTAATACAGGGGCGAATTGTCCATAAACGCCTTCCATTTGGCAAAGCGTACATATACGGAATACAAAGCACTTCCTTGAGAACCCGGATTTGCGAGGTAATGTTTCAAATATCTCTGGGTATCACCTTCAAGCTTACGAGCATAAGTGAGATATTTGAGCATAAAGTCCCAGGCTGGATCTTTCATCTCATCCAGAGTCCATTCCCAGGAATATTCAGGCGGTTCCAGTATATAGAAGTCTCCATCAGCAATAGGATGCGGGGATTCATCCATCAAGGCAAGACTCAAATGCTTCCATTTCTCACCAGAGCCTGCCACCAGGGCATGAATGGCATAGTCTTCCGTATCCGTTAAAGCGGTGTAATAGCCGCGAATGGTCACGGGTAATCCAGTTTCCCAGCGGTCCAGGTCGCGTCTTCGCGCTTCCTTGAATTTCGCCTGGCCTTGAAGGTCAAGGGTGGCTGACATCACCGAATCCAAACTCCCCAGGACAAGAAAATGAATACCCTCGGAAGTGGAGACATAAAAATCTCCCAGAATGTCGCGGAAGGTTCCTGAAACCTCAATGAACTCACCCGGTGTAATATGCTCAACAGGCTGAGCCTCCTCACGCTCAAGAACGCGAGCCGAGGATGTTGCCACC
>CAZRLV010000291.1:0-4837 GCA_964600955.1 uncultured bacterium | reverse complement strand
AAAGTTCATGGGCCAGGGTATGGTAAAAGTCATCCCGAGTGCCAGAGTTGGATTGGTTGCGGCCCGCTGGATTTGAAGGTCGCAGATCCATATGCATCAAATTCATGCGATTTGGGCTTCCTTGATCTTCAGGGAAGAAGTAACCCCCTACAAAGCTACCGTCCTGGTCGAAGCTATCGGGAATATCATAGAGCAGAAAATGAACGCCTGTGTAACGAGCCTGAGCCGGGTCTATGAGTGTACCTAATTTAGATTCCACCTGCTCAAAAATGACGTCTTCCAAAACCCTTGCGATTTCCTGGAGTGTGCTCAGGCGATCTGCCTGAAAAAAGGTTTGAACGCCATCATGGTTCAGGTTGTTGGGGCTAGAGCTAAACCAGGCTGAATCTGAAACCCAAATTGTCAGGGGCATTCCTCCATTAAGAAGACTGGAATAACGAACCGTGGACGGCAATAGATTGGTATGGTCCGTAGAGAAGTTATAAACCGTAAATTCAAAGGCGTCACCAAGCTGTGCCTGCACAGAGCCTTGTAGATTGGTTTTTGCGGGACTACGATGAAAACCCAGGCCAGGGGGGGGTAGTTGTCTTGAGGAGGGGCACCAGGGAATCGGGGTCAAGGCAAAACAGGCTCCGTTCAACAAGGCTAAAAAGATTAGTTTAATCTTGAATTCGAGCCTCATTTCGAGTCCTGCACAAAAAAGGATTCCATATTTGAAATTGCCTTTTTCAAAAGTGTTGATCGTGGCTTCTCCGGGGGTATTTGCAAGTCTTGGTATTTTTCAAAAACCACATGACACTGAAGGCTATAGCGCGTAATCTGGTGTGAGAATGGTTTTGTTAGTTTAATGGACTTGAGAATTAGGCTCCATTGGTCCTTAAACCTTACTCTTACTTCTTTTTCAGTCAGGGGTTTAACAGACTCTACCCAAAGAGGATGCAAAAACCCCATTTGGTATCCTTTCCAGGGCTTTTCCGTCCATAAAGCCTCGTTATTTCGATTTCCCAGAAATAAATAAAGGTTCCTGCGTTTTTTGGCGGGTTGAACACGAGCTACAGGGTATTTGTCCTGAGCTTTTATTTCAAAGGCCTGACAACCTGCACGAATCGGGCAGGACACGCAATCCGGGTTTTTAGGAGCACAAATCAAAGCCCCTAGCTCCATCAAAGCCTGATTAGATTCAGATGGCTGGTTCGAGTCAAAAAGCTCTGCTTCAATACAAGCGTAAAAACGACGGGTAGCACGAGCTTCAGCCCTGGGTTCTTTCAAGGTGAAATAGCGTGCGGCCACGCGAAACACATTTCCATCAAGTACAGGAACCGGTTCAGAAAAACAGATCGAAGCGACTGCCCGCGAAGTGTATTCTCCGATTCCGGGTAGTTCGGCCAGTTCTTTGCTGGTTCTGGGAAACTTTCCGCTTTTTTGATTCACTATGGCCTCACAGGCCTTTTTCAGATTTCTAACCCTCTGATAATAGCCAAGTCCCTCCCACAGCTTGAGAACCTCTGCCTCCTCTGCTTGTGCCAGGGATTTTGCGCTTGGAAACTCGTCTAGAAATTTTGAAAAATATGAAATTACGGTCTCAACCCGTGTCTGCTGGAGCATGATCTCAGAAACGAGTACAGAATAGGGGTCCTGGTTCATCCTCCAGGGTAGGGGCCTCTTATGGGAGTTATACCAAGACAGGAGTCTGGAAATCATTCCGTAGTAAAAAAGCTTCGAAATTGTCCAAATTTTTCCTGGTTTGCGGTCTCCACCCCGGAAACCAAAATCTCGTAGCGGGTGTTTCTTTCCAATCCGGGATCAGCCGGTGAAATTTGGGTTTGAAAAATAATCTTTGCATCGTTTAAGTCAAACACCGGCTCACCTTTGAAGAAAAACTCCTCCTGCTGCCCAAAGGCCTTGCGTAGTTTAAGATTACCACTCACGCTAGCACGGTTGACCGGGGCTTGAAAGAAAACTTCAATGGCAGTGCTGGTGCTTACGCCCGAGGCCCCATTGGATGGAAGTGAGGCTGTAACTCGGACTTCTTCAGTTTGAAATTCCCAGGTGATGGGCTTTGAAATCGCGTTATTCAGAGAAGGAATACCCCTCAAGGTAACTGAATAGCGCGTAGAAAAACGCAAGCGACCGGACCTGGGCCTCAGGGTCAGTTTTTTTACTGAATCATCATATTCAATACTTGCATCCAAGAACCCTGGAAAGACTTGTTCGTTCAAACTTTGTTCAATTGCAAAAAAGTTCTGTTGAGTTAAAGATGCCGTGTTAACGGATTGATTGAGGATAGCGAAAATTTCCTGGTATCCCGCTCCCTGAACTTTTACCCCCTGATCGCCATCACCGGGATTAATTCTTTGAATGAGCATGGTCTTGGCCGTAGTGAATTCGAAGCTGTGAGGAGGGATGAATTCGCCTTGAAGCCCCTGTACCCCATTGACCGTAATTTCATAAACCGTGTTTTGCTCTAAAGGAAATAAAGGATTTAAGGTTGCTGTACGCGTCCCAGGTTCCCAGAGAATTCTTGATCCTATTGTAGTCCCCTTCTTCGTGCTTAGTTTAAAATGACTTGTGTTTAGACTACGTTCATCGATGTCTTTTTCAAAAGTAACCTGAACCCTGGTTTCTGGATCGACTTCCATTTGATTTTCAGAGGGCAAAACCCTGACGATGGAGAAGCTTGCGGGGGGAGAGGATATAAATGGATCCCCTGAATTACACCCATTGACCAGCAAAAGAAGCAAAGTAAGACCCAGGACCAGGAGACTAAGTCCCGGAAGTCGAGAGGACATGATAAAATTCTTCACATTTTCATCATCGGAGTTCGCTTGAAATACTTGAGCAGATAACCCTCTTTCCTTTAGGGTGTATCCATAGATAAATCTACAAAACCTCTAAATTTAGCCCCTTTTTGTATGTTGACGCGTATCCTCTGTTTCATATTGATCTCCAGACTTGGGGCAACATCTCTTTTACCTTTAGATATCGAGGGGCTAATTTCACGCAGTAACTCCATTATTCATGCTAAGCCTATTGATGCTGAACCCTTCTATCACAAAGGGCATCTCTGGACTCGTTGGAGTGTCAAAGTCCTGGACTATGCAAAAGGCTCTGGACCAAGCCGACTGTCACTGATTCAGCCTGGGGGTAAGAAAGGTCGTCAACGCACCCTGTCTTCCGGCACAGCTAATCTTCAGCCCGGAGAGGAATATTGCTTGTTTCTTTGGTCAGACCCAACCGGTGCACATCAAATCCTTGGGTTCACCCAGGGAAGTATGAAGATTATCAGGGATTTTCTCAACGAACCCATTCTTGCGGTGTCTGGGACCTCCAGTGAGGTGATCGCCCGCTCTATGCAAAAGCTTTCTGGCGACCGCTCTTCCAAAGAGCGGGTCCTGGCCACGTTTACAGTCAGACCTTCATGGAAACATCTAAAGGCTTTAATCAAAGAATATGAATAATTCGCCAAAAAAATTTATTTATTTTTTGCGTCTTGTACTCTTCTTTTGTCTATTTTCCAAACTCCAATCCGGGATTCATTATTATGTTCTGGATAGCTCAGGAAAAACTGAAATTGTAAAATGGAATACGAGCTTGATCACTGTGGAGGTGAACGCATCAACATCTACATCCCTTACGAATGCTGAGATAGATACCGAGCTTCAAGCCGCTCTAACGCAATGGGAACAAGTCCCAGACTCCTCCATTGGGTTTTTAAAAAAAACCACGACCATTTCACCCGCTGAGTTTCAATCCGAACCTGATTTCAGGAATTTTGTATCGTTTACTTCCGGCCAATTTAACCCTGGTGTAATTGCCATAACCTTTGTTACCTCTGACCTCGATCAAAAACAAATTGTAGATGCTGATATTCAATTTAACCAGTCTGGGTTTACTTTCATTACAGACAGTAGCGGCCCTTCAGATCTAGATGCAAATCAAATTGTCCTGCGTTCGGTGGCAACTCATGAATTAGGACATCTTTTAGGGTTTGATCACTCACCGATTCGCGAACAAACTCTTGGTATTTTTTCTATCCCTGAAAGTACCCTTTTTCCATTCTTCAGTGATCGTCAACAAAGCTTGGAGCAAGATGACAGGGCGATACTTAGCTTTACCTACCCACAAGCATCAAATCAATATATCGGCATTTTAGAGGGCTTTGTTCGATCTGGGGACCGTGCCCTTGACGGCATTGCCGGAGCGCATGTTATGGCCTGGGATCGCACCACCAATCCCGGAACCATCATCTCCAGTATTTCCGGATTATCTTCTACGGGAATAAATCTTGATGGTTACTACCGCATTGAGGGACTTCCGCCAGGAAGCTATAGTGCATTCATAGAGCCCTTTCCAGTTTTATCAGAAGGGTCCCAGGTCAACCTTGAAAACGATTTTGACTTCCTAAATCAGGTTCAGTCCAGCATTAAAACTTTTTTTCTGATTAAAACCGAAAACTTCGTATCAGAATACTGGCACGATCAATCAGAATCCCAGTTTGAAATTGAGTCCGGTTTTGATTCTGCCTCGCTAATCTTAATTAACAACCAACCTGAAAACCAGAGAAAACAGGCGAACTTCATCACAAACCTGAGCCAAACCCAATTAAATTTATCTCAATCCATTTTTGATGCTGACCAAAGTATTCTCTATGCAGATGGGCTGTCCAACACCCGTCTTCGATTCATTGCCATGGATGCCACCGGTACGATAATTGAAGCTGATTTAAGTTCTCGACTTGAATTTCACACCACAACAGGAAGTTTTGCATCCACTTCCGTAGTCACGGAGTCCACTCCCGTTTTTCAAAACGATGGCAGTTTTTCCTATGTTTTAAATC
>CAZRLV010000290.1:0-4843 GCA_964600955.1 uncultured bacterium | reverse complement strand
AGAAAATTTTGAATAGTCCTAGAAATGAGTAGATGATTAAATCAAAGGCTGGCCGGGGCATGGGAAAACCATAGTTCTGGATGTTATAAACCAGATCTGGGGCTAGAAAGCAGCACATGCCCCAAAACAGTGCCAGCGACCCATTGATTACCGTGCACCAGAGGAAAAACTTCTTCAGGGTTTGGATATCCATCATGCATTTATCCGGCTTCCAGCTATTTATTTGCTCTCTGCCATGGCTTGCGCGATGACCTGAGAGAAGAGTCCTGAACCGGGTAGGTTTTGGCCTCCGTCTACGATGAGACTGGTGCCTGTGATATAGCTGGCCAGGGGTGAAGATAGGAAAATGGCGGCCTGGGCGATTTCATCTTTGGTTCCGAATCTTTGCAGTGGAATCTGGGACTTTAGCTTTTCTCCGATTTTACCGGGAGCCAGGCGCTTCATGCCTTCGGTATTTTCGATGGGGCCTGGCACAATACTATTGCTGCGGATTCCAAAGCGGCCCCATTCCAGAGCGAGATTACGCATTAAATTGTCGATGCCCGCTTTGGCGGCACCCACATGGGCTTGAGCGTAATAAGGAACATAGGACATCCCGGCTGAGATAAACAAAAGAGAACCTCTGGTTTCCCTGAGTTGCTTAAAGCTCGCATGGGCGGCGTTAAAAGAGCCCAAAAGGTCGATATCTACGACAGACTTGAAACCATTAGGGCTTAGTTTTTCAGCGGGACAGGGAAAGTTTCCAGCGGCGGCACAGACCAGGATATTGATGGGGCCTAGTTCTGATCCGACCTCCTCGATCAGGTCGTTCATCTGATCAGAGTCTCTGACATCAACGGCACGTGCCAAAACCCTGGCACCCGTTTCACCTAGTTTCTGGGCGGCCTGATCGAGTCGTTCCTGGTTTCTGGCGCAGATCGCCAAGTTTGCGCCAAGGGAGGCGAAGGTCTCTGCGATTGTAAAATTGATACCGCTACTGCCCCCGGTGACGAAAACAGTTTGATTTTTGAAGAGATCATTGGGGAAAAAATCGTTTATTAACATAGGTGCTCAAAGTCCTGCTCTAATCAGCTTTTTGTCGACCTTTCCGACGCTGGTTTTGGGTAAGTCCTCTACAAACTCGATTTTCTCAGGGATAGCCCAGGTCTGGATTAGCCCCTCTTTGACAAATTGTTTGAGGTGATCTTGGATATCCTCAGGCTTGATTTCCTTACCCGCTTCGCTCACCACAATGGCTACAGGGCGCTCGCCCCATTTTGAGTCTGGCACTCCAACCACGGCAGCCTCCAAAACTCCATCGTAGCGACTGATGAGCCTCTCAAGCTCCAGGGATGAAACCCATTCTCCCCCGGTTTTGATCACATCCTTTACGCGATCTGTAATATTGAGATAACCTTCACTGTCGATAAAACCCACGTCGCCTGTATGCAGCCATCCTCCTTGCCATAGGGCTTTGCTGGCCTCAGGTTCGCGGATATAACCCTGGGTCAACCAGGGGGAACGCACCAGAATTTCGCCCACCAAGTGCTGTTGAGTATTGCTTTTCTCATTCCCCTGAGGTTCAATCTTCAAATCCACGAAAGGAATTGGGATTCCTGCTCTTCTACGATAGGGAATCTGCTGATCCGGGCTGAGAGTTCGCTCGGACTTTCTGAGGCTGGCCAGGGTTAAAACGGGACAGGTCTCGCTCATTCCATAGCCGGTGAAAATATCAATGCCGCGCTCCATGGCTGCTTCTGCCAAGCCCTGGGATAATGCCGAGCCTCCAATGACGACCTTCCAGCCTGAGAGATCAACCTCTTTGGATTTTGGGTGATTCAAAACCATGGACAAGATGGTTGGAACACAATGCGAAAAACTTACACTGTGCTTCTTGATCAGCTCCAAAATAGTCTCAGGGTCATAGCGGCCCGGATATACCTGAGTATTACAGTGCATGGCGGCTACATAGGGGATGCCCCAGGCATGCACATGAAACATGGGCGTCAGGGGCATATAAACATCAGAAGTGGAAAATAAAGCCGGGGAATTATAGACACTCAAGGTATTTCCCACGGCCAAGGAGTGCAGTACCAGTTGCCGATGGGTGAATGAAACACCCTTAGGGGTCCCGGTGGTTCCGGTGGTGTAAAAAGTGGTAGCGGTCTGGTTTTCATCTAGGTTTGGAAATTCAAACCGCGATGACCCTTGCTCTAGCAAGTTTTCATACTCACCCGCAAACCCACGCATGTCCCCTGCCCCGGACTTTCCGTCCCTGAGCAAAACCCAGGACTGAACAGATCCAAGCCGATCTTTGATAGCGTTGATCAGGGGCAGGAAATCTTCGTGAACCAGAACAAAGCGATCCCTTGCATGCTCCATGGTATAGAGGATCTGCTCAGGTGAAAGTCTGATATTGACCGTATGCAGGACAGCCCCCAACATAGGAACCGCGAAGAAAGCCTCCAGATAGCGATGACTGTCCCAGTCCAAGACGGCTACTACATCACCTGACTTGACTCCCAGTTCTTTGAGTGCGCTGCCTAAACGATGCACACGCTCAATAAACCCATGGTAATCCATGGAAACATGATCTTGATAGAAGATTTTGTTTCGCGGCTCATAGCGCGCAGAGGGGCCTAGCAGTCTTCCAAGGGTTAAACCCTCGCCATCATAACCGTTTACTGCCGGAGCTTTCACTTGCGACTTCCCTAGTCCTTAGGACCGGTCCAGATAATGCCTTCTTCCATCCATTTGGCGTTCCCATCCATGACCGATTTTGAGAGCTTGTTTGAGACCTCATCATCGTTATCACTCAGGGCTCGCAGATGATCATTGATCCGGCGTGTTGCCAGGGTGGAGAAGTGATTTGCTAATTCAATAGGAGAGCCCTCACCCGGCTTCTTCTTGGAGAGATGCACTGCGTAACTACAGGTTGTCGCCATGGCAAAAAGTTCTGTTCCGGCCTCTACCAAACGTGCTAAAAGCATCTGCTTTTTCTCAAGTCGATCCTGATAGAGTCCCATATAGATGAAATAAGTACGTGCCATCTTATGAGCGGTACGCTCGATAAAACGAAAATGCTTGCCCAATTCACCCATTTCTGGATAGGAAGAAAATATCGAAAGATTTAAATAGCGCTTGGGAAGCCAGGTGCTGTAAAACGCGGCGGCTTTGAGCATCGCCATAACTTTCTTGCTAGCCGAGGTTCTTGGATTGATGAGATCACCCGCAAGACGCAGGTGGGGGTCCATGGCTTCGCGAGCCAAAAACAATCTCATGATCTCGGAAGAACCTTCTAGAATCATATTGATACGACAATCGCGCATAGCCCGCTCAACTCCATAAGCGTTTTCACCCCGAGCCTTCAGGGAGTCTGCTCGTTCGTATCCTCGACCCCCTCTGAACTGCATGGTGGTATCAATAATCTTCCAGGCCTGCTCCGTCGTAAACAGCTTGGCCATAGCCGCTTCGATCCGTAGGTCCATTTCACCTTGATCTGTCCAGTGACTGGTCAGTAAGGTAATGGCTTCAATAGCAAAGGTTGTAGATGCAATATAGGCGATCTTCTGTGCGCCGGCTTCATGCTTCGCGATAGGTTTCCCCCATTGGGAACGCTCATTCCCCCAGCGTCGACAAACTGCAAGCGCCATTTTGCCAAGCCCCGCTGAAGCGGCCGGAAGCGTCAGGCGGCCAGTATTGAGGGTCCTTAACGCCAGAGCTAAACCCCGGCCTTCGGCCCAGAGAATATTTTTACGGGGAACCTTAACATCCTTAAAGGTCATCAGCGCGTTCTCAATACCTCCAAGTCCCATAAAATGGCAGCGGTGTTTAACTTCAATTCCTGGTGCGGTAGCTTCCACGATAAAAGCTGTAATCTGCTTTTTCTCGCGCCCTCTTACCATTTTAGGAGGAGTCTGAGCCATGACGACCATCAAGTCCGCCACGGTGCCATTGGTACACCAGAGTTTTTCACCATTGATAATGAAATGCTGTCCGTCCTCGGTGGGAACCGCTGTGGTTTTCATCTGAGCCGGGTCAGAGCCAACATCAGGCTCGGTCAATGCGAAAGCTGAGATCGAACGCTCGGCAAGTCTGGGGAAAAATTCAGCCTTTTGCTCTTCGGTACCAAACATCTTCAGAGGGTTGGGAACACCAATGGATTGATGTGCAGAAATCATGGTTGCAGTGGCTCCACAATAGGAAGCCAGAGCCATGGCCACGCGGCAGTAATTGACTTGAGAGAATTCAAGGCCACCATATTTTTTAGGTACCTTCATTCCAAATACGCCAAGTTTAAAAAGACCGTCAATGACAGGCTTGGGGAGCTTTCTATTTCGATCCACTTCTTCAGGATCAAGGTTTTTGACTAGAAAGTCTTCGAGCTTGGCAATAAACTCATCGCCAATCTTCTTGTCCTCAGGGTTCTGCTCAGGAAATTCACGAATGAGTCCAAAGTCAAAATCCCCCATAAACAACTTGCTAGCAAAACTCGGACGCGTCCACTCGGTCTCTCGCGCTGCTTCAGCCACTTCCATGGCCTGCTGTTGCCCCTCAGTCATTTTGGAGGTATCAAAAACCATCTCCTCATCCTGCTTTTCAGGCTTGTTTTGCATCTCGTCCCCCTCAACCCGTTTTTTCACATCCTGATCATCCTTAGCCATTTCAACCTTCCTTTTAGTTTAAAAAACCAGTCCCCGCCTACTGTTTTTCAACTGTATAAAATCCTTTCTTAGCCTCTGCCATCTCCACTAGAAGAGAGCAGGGTGAAAATCTTTCTCCATATTTTTCTTTCAACTCTTTCATTCGCTCTACGATCTCAGGGATGCCTCGGGAATCTGCATAGCGCAGCAGCCCACCTCTA
>CAZRLV010000289.1:0-4859 GCA_964600955.1 uncultured bacterium | reverse complement strand
GGGGGAAAGCCCGCAAGGGCTTACCTATCCCGATTCAAAAGGTCGAAAAAATCTTCATGTTCATTCTGAATTCTGTCTCCTGACTTCTGTATTCTCGACCTACCCCCCCTTGACAAAAATCACAAGTGTATTAGAGTTCTATTAACAGGTGAAAGTTTTTCTAATTTGCATAAATTTGCAGTTTTTGAATATCATTATTTCGGGGAGGACAAACCCATGTCTATGAATAATTTAGGTCGAATCCTTTTAATCTCTGCCCTCGGTTCCACACTGATCTTGTCTGGATGCTGCCAGAAGAAGAAACCCAAGAAATCCAAGAGTGCGCGTTCTACTTCAACGCTGAGTAACACCAAGGCCAAAATCGATGCAAAGCAGAACCAGAGTAAAACCGTTCCAGCCAAACCAACCAATCAAACCACGGCTACCGTAAAAGGCGAAAACGTACCCACGTTGGGAGACTAACAATTAGGCCTCTACCCTAGAAGTGCATGAATGCCCACAGATAACGTCATTCTCGGATCCATCTTCCTCTTCTCCCATTCTCCTGACTCCTCCATTCCATTGTTCCCATTGATTCTTCTTGTCTTTAACTTCCTCTAGTTCTTTAGTTCCGATAGTTCTTCTAGTTCCTTCTTTTCCCCATATCTCCTTCCTCTTTTCTCTCAAAACCTTATAATGTCATCCCATGCAGTCTTTTGGCAGAAACGGTTCCGGCCTTCTAATTACACTGGTTCTCATTTTGCTCGTTGTTTTACTCACTCTCGGAATCCACGGTTATCGTCTCTCAGGCCGTGTCAGCCGTGACCTCGCCGTAAACATCAAGGGGGAACGGGCAATTTTCATGGCAGAGTCGGCCATTGAAGACGCCTTGTTTGAGGTCTCATTACAAGTTAATCGCCCGGATTCTGCCTTGTTTACGCGTTTTAGAGATCAATCCGCCGGACTGGGGTCTTTTGAGAAAACCATTGCGGTACCGCGCTTTGAAGATGTCTTGGAATCTAGTAATTCAAAAATCAAGCTCCAAGAGGGTGGGGTCAGGATGCAAGTCGTGTATCAAGCCCCATTTACCGATTTACCCTATGAAAAATACGGGGTTGTTCGTTTTCAAGCTCAGTTGAGTGATACTCTAGGATTTGGCAGAAAGCTAAAACGTCGCGTAGAGTCATTTCGTGAATTTAAGATGGTCCTGGTCTCCCCTCCAAGGCCATTTGATCAGGCTAGTTTTTTTGTCCAGGATTGCACAGGCTATATCACCCCTGATTTTGAAAATAAAAATATCAAAGATTCCAGAGCAGATTTAAAAAAGGCGATTCCGGATCTGCGCAAGTATTATCATGATTATATCGAGGCTGAATTTAGAACTTATGAAGATCATGTGAATATTGATGAGTTTCACGCCCTGATTGATAACCCACCGTTAAACCCCTCCATGCCTGATGTGAAGCTATACGGGTCTGAAATCCTGGCCTACTCGCGCAAGCCGTCCATTCCAAGATTGGAAGAGTTAAATCTCCCGGCAAAGATTTTAGAGATCAACCAAAAAATTATCCAGGGAGCTGCGGATGTAAAACAAGCTGCAACTAGCCTGGACCATGCCATCAATCAGGCCCTGGATGCCCTTGACCAATCCCTGGTTGAATCCTCTGTCAAGCCCGCTATGCGACGCTTTGCCAGGCTCACCCATGAACTCTCCAATCTTCATGTTCAGCGTCTGAGTATCTATGAAGACTTTCAGGCTCTGGTACGTACCGTCTCTGGGTCAGCCTACCAGCATATAGCGGGGTTCTATTACAAATACAATCAGGATGAATGGCGTAAAAAAGCTTTTCATGTCCTGGAAGAAACTCAAGATATTAACCAGGCGATGGATCAATTTCTGGAGCAATTTAACCCAGCTAATGGAGTCCTGTTTGTAGAGAATCCAACTCAAACCCTGGTGCTTGAAAACCGACAAATCCCAGGAAAATTGATCATCGTGACTTCAGGGGCTATCAAGCTGTCCAACCTGGAGCCCCTTGATCCAAACCGGCATCTGCTTAGCGTGGTTTCCTACGGCAGACTATCGGCAACAGGCAGGGTAGTGGCAGCCTTATCACCCATGGGTGAGTTTCTAGTGCCAGGAGGTGTTTTTCAGTTGAAGGGGAATTTGGTTTTGAGACAGGTCATCAAACCGGATCAACTGCGCGGTGCTCTTGAGTTCGATCCTGAAATCTTCTCCGGCACCACAACCTCTGCTTCCGATGCCAAAGCAAAAAAATCCCATTACTACCTCGGCTTCTCACCCTTGCCCCTGGCCCTTAATCTAAACCGAAACCCAGGATTAAACTAGTGAAAAATCGAAATTCAGTACCAACCCCTCCATCCCGTCATCCTGTCCCTTCATCGCGTCATCCTGAACTTGATTCAGTATCCATCTTTTCTTCATCCCTCCTGTCTTCTTCTTCCACCCCCCCCTCCGGTTTTTCCCTCGTTGAAATCCTCATCGCCCTATCCATTCTCACGCTTTGCATGTTACCCGTTTTTAATCTGGTGCAATCCTCGCGCGTGCAAACAACCTTCAGTGATTACCATGTATTTGCGCAAATTCGAGCCACACGGCTCCTAGATATCTTTGCCTCGCAGCCCTTTGAAGAATTAATCCTTCTAGATCAGTCAACCCAGAAAGGTAATTTAGTATCGACCGGGATAAACGCTCCGGTCCTACCCCCGAAATTAGCTTCGCGACTGGCAGAAGATGGGTTTAAAGAGCGCTTTTATTTCACGGTTTTAGATAACGGCCTAGGAAGCCTGGAGGTTGAGATCCGCTGGAAATTCCCTGCTCCAGACCAGGAATGGAGAGAGGTACGCATGCAAAGATTTGTATCCAAGAAAAATCTATCACTAGTAGCGGATGAGGAATGGTGATGGGGGCAATAGGAATCAAAGGGAGCATAGGAATCAGAAGTACCATAGGAATGGGAAAAGAAAAGAAAGTCCCACCGCGCCATCCTGCACCCCCGCAGCGTCACCCTCCAAGTCCGTCATCCTACGGCTTGACCGGGGGATCCACTCAAAAGGTCGTGGAGGGTTTGATTAATGAATGAAAACAGGCGCAAAAAAATCTCTTCATCCCCCCTGTCTTCTTCCTCTGGATTTACCCTACCCGAAATTCTTGTGGTGGTGAGCCTTCTTTCCATTTTTTCTTTGAGTCTTTATTCCATCTATATCGGGGGCATCCGCAGTTTCAAAAGCGGGTCCGACCGCTCCGAGGCCCTGCAAGCTGCGTCTTTGGTCTACCAGACATTGGTCTATGACTTCAAACGCGCTGTTTTTGACACGTCTCATCCTATAAAAGTTTCAGGAAATCCAGGAACTCAGTTGGAATTTCATGTTCTCTCGGATTCCTCACCATCCTGGATGGGAACGCCCACCAAGCGGATCACCTATGAGTTCCAGCCAGATTCCAATTCCGTTAAGCGCAATGACAGAACCCTCAGCTCAGGAAGAATCAAGAATCTGAGTTTTATAATGCATAGCCCTTCAAACCAAGACAGCTCCCCTCCATCTCTAAGTTTTCAAATCACAGCCGAGGGTTCCCATGCAGAATCTGATGAAAGAGACGAGATAACCCTCAACGGAGGACTTGGAATCCCAGCCAAAACCACCCGCCAAAAATTCCCAACCTGGAAACCCCACCCAGGATTTCTAACCCCCTAACCACCTTTCCATTCCTTGATATGATGTAGACTTGATTCCCATGCTCTGCCCAACTTGCAATACTGAAATGCTCGAAGGCCGTAGATTCTATATCTGCGAAGATTGTTCCTATCGCGTAGCCCACGATTCTGAGGAACCACCCCCATTCCTGGAGCATTCTCCCAGCTCATCTAGTACGCCCGTAGACCCGGAACCCTATGCTCTTGGGGCCGAAATTGAAGAAACCCCCGCCATGATTATTCATGGCGGTTGGCGCAAAGACTCTGGCAAAACCGTAAGAATTCAGGCCTTCAAGGACCCGGCAACCCAGCCCGGTTCAGTACGTAAAACCACCGAAATATTGCGTCAGATCCAAGATAAAAATCTCCTTCATATAGAAGATGCCTTTTTACTTGGCACAACCTATCACCTGGTTTGTGAGGATTTCGCGTCTAAAAACCTGGAGCAGGAGGTTCAGCTAGGGGCTTTGAGAGCTCATTTACTACATGGCTTTTTTTCAGTATTGAGTGCATTGAAAGTGCTGCATTCCAAGGAGTTGGTCCATGGAGATCTGAGTCCGCAAAACATCCTGGTGGGGCTTACAGGCGAAGTCAAACTGGCCAATATTTTGCTGCTAAGAATGGATGAGAAAACTTTGACAGGATTCATTAAAGGTAGACCTGCCTATAGTGCACCTGAAATTTGGAAATCCCCTCCAGTTTTAGATGCAAGATCCGATATTTTCTCACTGGGTTCTTTGCTATATTACTGCGTAACCGGCGGTGAACATCCCCCACGAGTACTTTCACCACACCGGATTCCAAAACGCTATTCAGAGTTAATCCTCAAGTGTCGATCCGCCAATCCCCAGGATAGATTTGCTTCGGTGGCCGAGGTCGAAAAGGCAGTTTTGGAGCTCTCTGAACCCTCTGAGATTGCCACCGCGAATCCCGCCCAGCATTCTTTTCCAGCCCCCGTTACCCCAGATCCCGATCCACAATCCACGCCATCCACCAGTAGTGAGGACCCCACCCCGGAACCCCCACTATCCACCACCGTTCCAGACCCTCATCCTGAATCCATTTTTTCTATGGTTATAAAGGGTCTCAATATCTATTTCAAACCCCTGAAAAAAACCATTTCATCACCTTTCAAGTCGCTGTTTTTGGACTTGAAAGATCAAT
>CAZRLV010000288.1:2519-4877 GCA_964600955.1 uncultured bacterium | reverse complement strand
CGGCACTAAATTCGAAAAGTTAACCCGCGCTTGCCGAAGGGACACCCTATCTTAGCATAGCATTGCCCGACTTTTGTGGAGCAACAGGATCAACCTATTAAAATCTACAGTTTTCCACTCTACTTGCCTATCCCCCTTTTCTTCTCCCACAGTGGAAGATTTGTGGGTGGCGCCGGTCAATGGGGCCCTCGAGGCATTCAACAGGACGTAGGGTTACTGCGCTTTGCCAAGGCTTGAACACCGCATAAGTACATCGCCCGGAAAACCACCTACCTACACCCCGAAGCGTGCTGAATGACACGGGGTGATTGCCGGGGTCAGGACCCGCTACACCGATGCAAAGCCCTTAACTTGCCTGTTTCTCTTTCCTTCCTTTCCCTCCTCTCCCCCACTCTTTTAAGGTCCAACCCACACCCTGCAATAAGTCAAACTTATCGATATCCATAAATTATTTTTGGGGTTCCTGAATTCCTCCTTTAGAGCTTAGTCTTGAGAACTACCCAGGAGGAATAATGGTTTCTAGAGTTCATACAGCTACGATTATCGGGTTACGTGCCCATGAGATTGAAATTGAGATTAATCTTACTCGGGGGCTCCCATGCTTTGCTATTGTGGGTCTACCGGACACTGCGGTTCAAGAGGCTCGTGAGCGGGTTCGATCTGCCATTCTTAGCTCCGGGTTTAATTTTCCACGCGAGCGCATTACCGTCAATCTTGCCCCCGCAGACATCCGCAAAGAGGGGCCAAAATTTGATTTGGCTATAGCGGTGGGCATTCTCCTGGCTTCGGGGCAAATTCAAAAAGACAATCTTCCAAAGCCGGTTCTTTTTCTGGGGGAACTGGCCCTGGATGGTCGCATACGACCCATTCGTGGGATCTTTTCTATTGCTTTGTCCTGCGTTGAAAATGGCTTTGAAGGTAGCTTTATAATTCCCCACGGAAACTCGCAGGAGCTGGCCTGCCTCTCCATTCTAAAGGCATTTGGATTTAAGCACCTTAAGGATCTCGAACAAGCCGTGGGCCAGGAGAACTACGTGGCTCATGCTGTTAAACCTACAGACAGTGAGGAGACAAGCGATGATGACTTCGTTGCGGATATGTCGGAGGTCCGTGGACATCGCTGTGTAAAACGAGCTATGGAGGTTGCCGCCAGCGGTTCGCATAATATCTTGATGACGGGGCCGCCCGGGTCCGGGAAATCCATGCTGGCACACCGCTTTCACACCATCTTGCCTGAAATGACCGAGGAAGAAAGCATTGAAGTCACCAAGATCCATTCCATCATGGGACTGCATGAGGGGCAACAAGGGTTGATTCAGCGCCGTCCCTTTCGCTCACCCCATCATACCTGTTCAGATATTTCACTGATTGGCGGCGGGCGCAAGGCTCTGCCGGGGGATGTCTCCCTGGCCCATCACGGGGTTTTGTTTCTCGATGAGATACTTGAGTTTCCCAAAAAAGTTTTAGAAGTCTTGCGCCAACCCATGACAGATGGCCTTATCCATATTTCAAGGGCCGAGGCCCACGCCGTTTACCCGGCTTGCTTCATCCTGATTGCCGCCTTAAACCCCTGCCCCTGCGGCTATGCGGGAGATCTCGAAAAACCCTGCACCTGTTCTGAATTGGCGATTGAGAAATATCGTTCCAAACTCAGCGGCCCTATCCTGGATCGCATCGATATTCACCTGGAAGTGCCACGCGTGCAACTCGGGGAATGGCGAGAAGACAACCCAGAGGATTCTTCTCAAATCCGCAAAAGAGTCCAAGGGGCACGTGAGATCCAGGAAACCCGACTGGCAGGCGCAAAAACCTTTGCCAATGGACAGATGTCCAGTCGCGAGGTTGAACAGAGCTGTCACCTCAATGATTCTACGCGCGCCATTTTAGAAGACGCTATGGGGCGCTATAAATTTTCAAACCGCGGCTACAGCAAGATCCTGAAGGTTGCCAGAACCATTGCCGACCTGGACTTCTCGGACTCAATCAAAGACGAGCATATCTCCGAGGCCATTTTCTACCGCCAAAACAACGGTAACCAGGCCATATCATGAAAATACTCCTCTTCTTCTTGACCCTGTTCCTGCCTCAAGTCTACGCCACTTCAGACCTTAAGATAAGAGAAAGCATCCTTCAGGGACTGCATCTGGCTTTAACACATTTCACCTTGAACCGTGACGAGTCTACCCAGGAGCAAAACGAGTTCCCAGCCGTAACTCTGGAAACCGAGGAGCGAGACAACCGGCGTTATTTTCATCTCAAAGACTTGATTCAAAATATCCAAAAAAAGCAACTGATCCACCTGATGCGTGAACTAATCTTCGAATCACCAGCTTCTCCCACCCCCGTACAATGGCGGGT
>CAZRLV010000288.1:0-2481 GCA_964600955.1 uncultured bacterium | reverse complement strand
GCTATACAAATCCTCTGAGAAAAATCCTAATTGCCAAACTCGACCCTGGAAAAATCAAACCCACAACCGTGCTGGGTCTGTCCCTGGCCCTGCTCCTTATGGATTCAGAAATAAGTCTAATGAAAACCCAAAAGCTTCAAGGTTATTCACCCCTGTTTTCTCCCATATTCAGGCTGGCACTGCGTATGCTGCGCTACCAGAAGGCTCTGGATACCGAGTTAAAAAAGTAGAGACTCTCTTGGAATTCAGGGTAGATATGAAAAACGGGGTTGGGTTTTAGGCGCCTTGCTTTATGGTGAGGCTGGTATCTATTCAGAGTTCTCCTGTGTCTTACTCATTTAAAAACCAGTCATATTGAAGAAAATCTATGGAGGGTTTGTCCTTCAAGGCTTTTTGACGCAGATCTTCGTTAAAATAGTTCAGGAAAAAACCCATCACACCGGCATAGCGCTTATAGGAGCGGGTTCCGTCCACGGCAAAGCGTGAAAAATCACCGTAAAACCACTCTAGAATTTTAGAGATTTTTATTTTCTTGCAATCGAAGCAATAGAAAAACTTATCGGAGCGTTGCATAAATAGCCGTACACGTTCGTCGAGTTGTAACCCCACTTTATCCGGTTCGAAGGCATAGGAAGCCAGAAGCGGACAAGATTTGGCCGCACAGACAATGGCAAAATGAATCCTGGGGTCTCCAAGTTTACGTATATAATTGTGCTCCAGATCATTGAGAGTCATCTTTTTACCGCCCACCGTGATCTTCCACTCATCCCACGCCCCTGAGATCTGGCGGATGCTATTGCGGGGAAAGAGTGGGTTCCAACCCTTAATGGGATAATGTTCGATGACTAGTTTCAAGGTGTAAGCATTATAGGCGTTAATAAACAGTGCCAGCTTTTCGCGCTTGGACATAGCTTTGAGTTGGACTTTTGCGACCTGTCCGAGATATTGCAAAAGATCATATGGGTCTGTCTTGAGGGCCTTGTAGTTTACATTGCCGTCACGCACATGAATTTGCAAAACTCGTGTAAACAAACCATGGTTTAAAACATCCAATGCCTGGACCTCTCCACCCATCCTGCCCGAGGCCTGCAAATTATAATTGGAGAAAAGCAGCAAAACAGCCATGCCCATTACCCTATAAAAACTCTGTCTCATTTTTCTCCGCCTTTCGAGCCCGAGGCTCGTCTTTGAAAGCTTAATACGTTCATGGGACAAACGCTGATACAGATTCCGCAATGAATACAGGAGCTGTTGCGATTGTCAAAACTCTGTCCATTTCTGGCAAAAGACATCACATCCACTCCCACTTCACAAAAACGTGAGCACTCGGTACATGAAATACATTTTTCATTACTCTGGATCTCCAGGGTTCCATACCAGCGCGATAAATACTGCATATACTTGGCTAACGGACACCAGAGACGACACCATACCTTACCCCCGAAAAATGGATAAAGTGCCACTGGAATGACAGCAATCAGCCAAAAATCCACAAGGACCACATACGCAGAGTGCCAGGCTCCAGAGGCCCCGCTTTTGCCGCCGTAAACAAGAAGAATCACCAGGGCCGAACCAAAAGCCCAGAAGGTAATGATGTCCCCGACGATCTCCCATTTTTCGGCTCGAACTCCCTTGGAGGAAAGATGACGCCAACGATCCCCGAAAGTTTCAGCCAGACCACCGCAACCGCAGACCCAGGTACAAAAGCGCTTTCCATGCCAACGTACCATCAGCGGAATCACGCCAAAAGTCATAACCAGACATCCACCGATTAAAGACCATTTTAAAAGCCATGGGTCGGTCCCAGACCAATTGAAAAAGCTGTCAAATAGCAAGGGAAATGGATTATTAATCCCATAAAAACGCCAATAATACTTGGGAATCCATAAAGCCAGGATGACTTCGATGCCTATGAAACTTAGGATTTGAAACCCGATCAACGACAAGAAACGATAGGTCTGATAGATGTCTTTTCCACCTTTATTCCAGCGTTTCATGGCCTTGATTCCAAAAACCATCATCAAAATCGTATAGAGCAGTGAATACCAAAACGAAGGAACTGCTAGAAGTCCAGGCAGACCGGCGATCCCCCACTGATATGGAAATGGAGCGTATCCTTTCTTCCAGGCATAGAGAAGATAGATCAAGACAAACGCAAGAATCAGGCCCGCCCACTTTAGCGGGCTCCAGTCCGACTCAAGGTTCAACCCTATTTTTTTTAAAAACGCTAGCGGAAATTCAGCACCAATCATCTCGAAAACCACCTGATTCTTCAGACTTTCTGCTTCAGACCCAGTGGTTTGAATTCCAACATCCTCAGCTCCCACGGCAACCAGGCGCGTATCCAGGCAAACCTTGAGCTTGCCCTCTCGTTCCAGCTCCATTAGCTGATCCACATTGCGTTCCTTAGGAAAAACAAACTCCTTATCAATGGTGACCAGCGTAACTCGGTTGGATTGACAGAGGGCCATGGCAGCCTCA
>CAZRLV010000287.1:0-4899 GCA_964600955.1 uncultured bacterium | reverse complement strand
TCCTCTGCTCCCTCTGATTCTTAATTTTCATATATCTTTCTATAATCCCCACCCCAGCAAATGCCCCAAACCCGCATAAAACCGACCCCCCACTTTTGGCACGCATCTTTCTTTATACCCACCCATTAACCCAAAGGAGTTCAATTATGCATCTGAAGATTTTTACCATCCCGTTTTCCACCCGTGAATTTGGATTCGATACCTCTGAGCTTGAAGAGTTTCAATCCAAGCATGTCATCGAGGATATTCAAACTCATTTTTTTGAAGTGGCCTCTTTACCCTGCCTGGTTGTTTTCATGCGCTATCTTCCTTGTCTTTCGGGCTCATCTAATTTGCAATCTGGGACAAAGCGTAATCGCATGACCTCCTCTTTGCAAAAAACCAATCTTGAGGGCAGGTCCAAGAAAGTTTCCGAGGCGTTGAAAGACTGGCGTAAAAAGCGATCAGCCTCGGATGGTGTGCCGCCTTTTCTGGTTTTGACCAATCAACAGGTTTTAAGTATTGCAATAACAGCGCCGGTTAGCCTGAAGGAACTCGGTGAAATTAAGGGCATAGGACAGGCAAAACTTAAAAACTACGGACCAGAAATTCTGGAGATTATCAAAACGATCAGCTCAAAAGAGCATCATGAGATAAAGGAAATCCAATGAACACCGCACAGTCCATGGAATACCCGATTATTCTGGAATGGGAAGAGGTTTTGAATCGTTTTTTTGAACTGACTGAGAAGTTTCCCAAAAGGTTACGCTTTACTCTATCCGCTCGTATGGAAGACACGGCTCTTGAGGTGTTTACAAACCTCATTGAAGCCAAGGAAGCGGGGCAACACCGCGCCCTTTATCCTAAAATCGCCGTAAAACTCGAAACCCTGCGGCTTCTACTACGATTGGTATACACAAGAAAATTTATCAATCTGCGCGCCTATGAGAGCATGGCGGAGACTTTGCTTTCATTTAAAGGGCAGATTGAAGCCGAGCTTGCGACCGGCTTAAACCCATGAAAAACTCAAAAAACCTTTACGCAGAAATCATCACCTTTGAAAACCTGCTATCGGCGGCTAAGAAAACCATGCGAGGTAAAAAGCGATCCGTTGCCGGTGCCAGGTTTCATTATGATCTGGAACCGCAGCTTTTTAAACTTAGAGAGGAGCTGGAATCCGGGACCTATTATCCCGGCGAATTCGAGTTTTTTGAGGTTTTTGATCCCAAAAAACGCAGGATCTGTGTAGCGCCCTTTAGAGACCGGGTCTTGCACCACGCGATTTGCAATATTTTGGAACCGATCTTTGAAAACTCCATGATCTCGACCTCCTTTGCCTGTCGCAAGGGCAAAGGAAGTTTGGCGGCCATTGAATACACGCAAAGCCTTTGTCGATCCTACAGCTATTTTCTAAAATCTGATATTGCCAGGTATTTTGATTCCATCGATCACGAAATTCTGATTCATCGTCTGAGCCAGAAAGTTAGCGACCCAAAACTCATGGTGCTTCTCACAAGAATTATTCGGACATCGCTGCCTCACTCTAACCCAGGTAAGGGGATCCCCATCGGAAACCTGACCAGCCAGCATTTTGCCAATTTCTATTTGACGCCTTTGGATCACTTCATTAAAAGAACCTTAAAAATAAAGGGCTATTGTCGCTATATGGATGATTTTCTGCTCTTTTCCAATCATAAATCTGATCTCATAGAGGCCGAGGCTGAGATTCATCGATTTTTGCGATCCCGTTTGCAGCTTTCCTTAAAAGAGCGGGCAAGAAAACTCGCTCCAGTCAGCGAAGGGGTCCCATTTATAGGATTTCGTTTCTTCCCGGCGGTCATTCGCCTACAAAAAGGATTGCTTAGGCGCTGGCGGCGTAAAATGGCTTGTAGGTTTAAGGAACTTGAGACGGGAGAGATCACGCAGGAGAAGGCTTTATGCTCCATTTCAAGTCTGATGGGTTTCATGAAGCATGCCCACAGTCTGAAACTGCGCCAAAGTCTCCACCACGGGTTTCTTGATTGGGGGCATGAATCCAGTGTTAGTAATGTTAGTGAGTCTAGTTATGAAAACCCCTGAATCAATGCCTGTTTCACCGAGATGGGAAACCCCACCGCGTCATCCTGAACTTGATTCAGGATCCAGGGGTTTTGCTACAGATGTATAATTAGGCACGAAGATGGATACTGAAACGAGTTCAGCATGACGATGTTTGAGGGCATTCATGCCCTGCTAGGGCTTAACTTAATGACAGTGGGGCATGAAGCAGGATAAACTGTAGAAAGGGAAGACAGCTCTAAGGCTCGAACCGGGTCAATCGTGGCGGCAGTTGGAACAACAACGCCCGCAATTGCCGTTCAGCGAACCGCAACAACGATTCGCCAGGCAAGCGCAACGACAACCTGGGCTTTCGCCTCCTGAGGATAGACTTTTGCGAGACGCCGATATCTAAGGATTTCGGTGCGGTGCAGGACCTGTTAAGAACATTAAGATGTTCATTGGGAAGGGTCAATCCAGGCTGTCTCTCCTGGGCCGGTTTTTGCCGGACGAAGAAGAAGCGGGCGCGGGGCACCTGTTTACAGGCCCCCGCGCCTATGATTTGGATTTTTTTGATGATGAAACTGAAATTATTAAGCTTCATTTTATTGGCCTTCTGTCTGAGCAGCCCTGCTTTCTCTGCCACTCGCATCCCTGGCAGTGTGCGTGATCGTGTCGGCAAAGAGGTGGTGAATTATAAATCCAGTTTTGCCCTGGTGATCGGAAACATTGATTACTCAGGAGGTTGGCGAACCCTACCCGGAGTAAAAACCGATATTGATGCGGTAAAAAACAGCTTGCAGCAAAAAGGCTTTAAAGTCATCTTGCGCCAGAACCTGAGTAAGTCCGCTCTAGAAAATGCTTTTGAGGAATTTATCTTTGAGTATGGCATGGAGCCCTCACGTCGCTTGCTGTTTTACTATGCCGGTCATGGCGAGTCTGTGAAAAATCTGGAATCTCAGGCATCCATGTCTTATTTAGTGGGCATTGATGCTCCAAAACGCGGTTTGAATCCCAGCGGATTCTTAAGAAAATCCCTGAGCATGGACCGAGTCGATGTTTTTGCGGCCCAGATTCAATCCCGCCATGCGCTTTTTGTTTTTGACAGTTGTTTTTCTGGCGGGATATTTAAATCCAGCATGGGCGGTCAGGAGCATATCGAGGAGAAAACGGGTCAGCCTGTGAGGTATTTTATAACCTCAGGCAGTGCAACCGAAGAGGTCCCGGACGATTCGCAATTCAGGAAACTATTTCTTGAAGGGATTGACGGTGAGGCTGATTTAACACGAGATGGTTATGTCACGGGTACGGAACTTGGCATGTTTTTACATGAAAAGATCGTGAACTATTCGCGCAAGACCCTGCAGCCCCAATACGGAAAAATAATGCGCCCAGGACTTGATCGCGGCGACTTCGTTTTTATTTTGCCCCAGACAACCGGCCCCGCACCGCCACCGGGTGGCTCATTGCGTAAATTTCTGGGCAACGCCCAGGCCGTAAGCCGTCTATTAGTTCAGGCCCAGGGTCAAAGTGGCCAAACAAAGATGACAACCCTGCTAGAAGCCAGTGCCATCTATGATTCCATGCAAAAAAATCCTCAAAAAAACCCAAGAATTCAGACCCAGGTAAGCCGTGATATCAATGCAGCGTTTGAAGCCATCAACAGACCGTCACCCCCCGCCCCCCCCAATTCGTCATCCTCCGACGCCCCCTTCCCGTCATCCTCCGGCTTGACCGGGGGATCCATCCCCAACAAAAATCTGACCGTCACCATAGAGACCGAGCCAAAATGGGTTTACATCTATGACGGAGCGGGAAATTACTTAGGCAACAGCGGTGATCCGGGAATGTTCACTTTCAAGGCAAGGCGCTCATCAAGCCTGAGACTGGTTTTCAAGAAAAAGGGCTATTTACGCCAGGAGAGATCTTTAAGTCCTCAGCGCAACACGGTTTTACAGATTAGACTAGATCCAAAAAAAGTCCTGCCAAAGTCCTACACCAACTCAATCGGCATGAAATTCAAACTAATCCCAGCGGGTAGTTTCACCATGGGTGCCCCAGAATGGGAGCAAAAGAAGGCATATAATCAGTGTGTTGAGCAAAAGGTTGAGGAAAAAAAATGTAAATCCTGGTATTTAGGAGACTCTGACCAGCACCGGGTAGAGATCACCCGCCCGTTTTATATGGGTCAATATGAGGTGACCCAGGGTCAGTGGAAGGAGGTGATGGGTCGGGATAGCTGGAAGGATAGTAAGGAGTTTAAGAGTCGTGACCAGAAGTTCAAAGACTTGGTGGATAAAGACTACCCTGTCATTTATGTAAGTTACGAGGATGTTAAGGATTTTATTAAGAACCTTAATCAGAGGGAAGGGTGTTCTCGGCCAAACAGCGCGACAACCGTACAGGCCCTTGGGTTAAACGGACTTCCACCGGGCTGTTACCGTCTTCCGACGGAAGCCGAGTGGGAGTATGCCACGCGTGGGGGATCGACCACCATGAATTACTGGGGCAATGACCAGGACCGGGCCTGTGAACATGCAAACGTCGCCTCTTTAGCGCCAAAGAGACTGCGGAAGTATCGTTGGAACTATCCCCATGACTGCGATGACAATTACCCGGAGCTAGCACCTGTGGGTAGCTACAAACCCAATAAATTTGGGCTATATGACACCATAGGCAATGTTTGGGAATGGACTTTGGATTGGTATAAAAGAGACATCACAAACTTACCAACCAAGGACCCTGCATATCTCAAGAGGGGCTCGGGCCGGGTCATTCGTGGCGGCAGTTGGCTCAACGACGCCCGCCATTGCCGTTCGGCGTACCGCAGCGGCGGTTCGCCAGGCAAGCGCTACGACGACCTGGGCTTTCGCCTCCTGAGGA
>CAZRLV010000286.1:0-4900 GCA_964600955.1 uncultured bacterium | reverse complement strand
GTCATCCTCCGGCTTGACCGGGGGATCCATCTTCCTCTTCTCTTATCCTATTCCTGCTTCCTCTGATTCCTATGCCACCTCTGATTCCTCCCATATTTTTGTGGTTAAAACTCTTTTTCTGTGAGAAAATGCCGTTTTGGAGGGAGTGTTCATGTTAAATCGCGTTAGTTTTTGCTTTCCAACCCAGATTCGATTTGGTCCGGGCGTTATTAGAGAATTGGGTTCTCATTTGCGCGATAAAAATTTAAAGCGTCCACTCCTGGTCTGTGATTCAGGAATTGCTAAGCTTGATTTTATGGATCAAATTACTGAGGACATCAAATCCAATAAAATAGGTCCCGTTCTCTTTTCTGAAATTCAGCCTAATCCCATCAAATCAGATGTCTTAGCTGGCAAACGGGCCTACCTGGAGGGAGACTGTGATGCCATCCTGGGAATTGGGGGAGGAGCCTCCATGGATGTGGCCCGCTCCATCGCCCTGGCGGCTCACCATGACCGTGATTTATTTGATTTTGAGGATGCGAAGGGTGGAGAACATCTGGTAACCGGGAAAATTCCATATTTTGTTACCGTACCCACCACCAGCGGTACAGGAAGCGAAGTGGGTCGCAGCTCGGTTATTTCAGATGATGAAGCCCATGCTAAAAAAATCCTGTATTCGCCAAGGCTAATGGCAACACAGGTATTTGCAGATCCCGAATTGACTCTGGGACTGCCCCCAAAAATAACCGCAGCCACGGGGATTGATGCCCTGACTCACCACCTTGAAGCCTATTTAAGTAAAGGCTTTCACCCTATGTGTGACGGCATTGCCCTTGAGGGGATTCGGCTGGTGGGAGAGTCCCTCGAAAAAGCCGTAAACTCAGGTCAGATCGAGGCTCGTTCGAAAATGATGGCTGCGGCTATGACCGGGGCGGTAGCGTTTCAAAAGGGCCTTGGATTGGTACATTCCATGGCCCATGCTCTCTCTTCCCATAAAAATTTACATCATGGCCTCGCTAATGCTGTGATGCTGTCGGCCGGACTGGAATTTAACGCATCGGTCGCTTCCGAGCGCATGACCCGCATTTGTAAAATCCTCTCCCTACCCAATCCGGGACCGGCAACCCTCATTCGCTGGATTCGGGTTCTTTACGAACGCATTGGAGTTCCGGCACGGCTAGAAACCCTCGGGCTCAACTCAGAGGATGTAAAGCCTCTAGCCGCTCTGGCCATGGATGACCCCTGTCATAACTGCAATCCAAAGCCTGTCAGACTGCAGGACTTTGAGGAACTCTTTCGAAATTCCCTATGATCCATCTAGGTATCAGTTCCAGCTTTCTTTATCCGGACCCCGAACGCACCTGGTTCACCCCTAAAACCCTTTGCTACCTGGAAAACGACATGGCCTCCTGCCTGGCGGAGTGCGATGTTGTCCCGGTGCTGATCCCCGACCTTCCTGAGCCGCAACTTGGCAGGTTAATGCAGAAAATGGACGGATTCGTGTTCTCGGCAGGGTCCGATGTCAGTCCCGAGACCTATAGGGAAGAATACTTGGATAAGCAAAAATGGCCTGGGGACCTCTACCGGGACCGCTATGAATATAAAATTCTAGACCATTGTATGGCCCGTAAAGCGCCCACTTTAGGGCGCTGCGGAGGGGCCCAGATTATCAATACATATTTTGCAGGGGCGCGCTACAAGGATTTGCAGCCCCAGGGGCGACTCCAACATCGGGATGGAAAAAAATATGACCAGCTTCATCACCCCATTCGCTTGATGGAGGGCGGTTATCTAGATTCGCTATACGGCCCCCTGGAAAACCCCCGCGTAAATTCGGTGCATCATCAAGCCGTGCGAGAAGTGGCCAGAGATTTAAATATTGAAGCCGTCTCCGAGGACGGAATCGTGGAGGCTTTAAGTTACCAGGATATGCAAAAGCATTTCATCCTCGCCGTTCAGTGGCACCCAGAATTCACCAAAACCCTGCGAGGCACCATCATCGAAGGAAAACCCATTCTAGACGCCTTTTTGAATCGAGTGAGGCAAGAGAAAGAGTAAGATGAATCCCCTGGTCAAGCCAGAGGATGACGGTTAGGGGAGGGAACTAGAGGAACTAGAGAATAGAGAATGTGAAGAAAGAAGAGAATTAAAGATGGATCCTGAATCAAGTTCAGGATGACGAACGGTGGCCTTTCCCCATTCCGATGATTCCTTTAGTTCCGATAGTTCTCTAGTTCTCTAGTTCTCTAGTTCCTTCTTCCGTCCCTACAGCTCTTTCAATCCCTGAATCATCTTTTGAAGGACATCTTTGGCGTCTCCAAAGGTCATGAGGGAATTATCATTGATAAAGAGAGGATTTGGAATTCCAGCAAATCCTGGGCTGAGACTGCGTTTTACCACAACGACTGTTTTGGAATTATGAACCTCTAAAATAGGCATTCCATAAATGGGGCTATCCTTGTCACTCAAGGCACAAGGGTTGACCACATCGTTAGCCCCCAGGACAATTGAAACATCCGCATTCTTGAATTCAGGATTGATAGCATCCATTTCTACCAACTGATCATAGGGAACCTCAGCTTCAGCCAGTAAAACATTCATATGACCCGGCATGCGACCTGCTACAGGGTGGATGGCATGCGCCACTTTACAGCCGCGCTTCTCGAGCATGGATGCCAACTCACGTGTCGCATGCTGAGCCTGGGCCACGGCTAAACCATAACCGGGTACGAAGACAACGCTTTGGGCGTCCTCTAAAATCATGGCTACCTCTTCAGGATCGGCCTGCTTGACTTTGCCCTCATAAAATTCGCGGTTTTTGTCCTTGCTAACCGCTCCGCCACCCATCTCGCCTCCAAAGAGGACATTAGCCAGCGAGCGATTCATGGCCTTACACATAATCTTGGTCAAAATCAGTCCAGAGGCTCCCACCAGAGAACCACAAATAATCAGCAAGGTATTATGAAGCACAAACCCCGTCATTGCCGCTGCCAGGCCCGAATAAGAATTCAGTAGGGCAATTACCACAGGCATATCGGCCCCCCCGATTCCATTGACCAGGAAAACACCTAACACCGAGGACACAGCGATCAAGATAACCAGAGTCATGGAGGCCGTCATCGGGTTCTGTGACATAGAAAAGCAAAGGTAACCAGAACCCACGAGCATTAGCATCATTAAGATTTTTTGCCCAGGAATTGCTCCTGCGGCATCGGGCATCACGCCCTGAAGTTTAGCCCATGCGACGATGCTGCCAGTGAAAGTTAAGGCACCGATAAAGGCACTGAGGGACAAAGCAATGCTCCAGTCCAATCCCAAGCCCCAGGTTTTATTGGTGAACATTGCCGTAGTCTGTACAAAGGCCGAACCCGCTACCACTACAGAAGCCAGTCCACCCAATCCGTTTAAAATAGCCACCATCTCCGGCATAGCGGTCATAGCCACTCGCGCGGCCATGATGGCCCCGATCACAGCACCGATGACTATACCGATGGCAATTCCCTCGAAGCTGAGTACTTGCTGATCTTTTAGGGTAACTGCCATGGCCAGCAACATTCCAAAAGCTCCTACGAGATTCCCGTTACGGGCAGTTCTCGGAGAAGAGAGCATTTTTAAGCCGAGGATGAAACAAATAGAAGAAAAAAGATAGGCGAGATTAATCCAGTTCTGCATGCGAGCCCCTTATTTACGCTTGAACATTTTAAGCATTCGATTAGTAACCATAAAACCACCCACCACGTTGACCGTAGCAAAAATAATCGCCAGGACTCCCAGGCCCGTGGCGAGTTGAGGAGTGTCCTTCAGCATACCTGAGCAGATGATTGCACCAATTACGGTGACACCTGATAAGGCATTGGAACCACTCATTAGAGGGGTATGCAAGGTGGGGGGCACTTTAGTGATGATCTCGTACCCTACAAAGATTGCCAAAACAAAAACGGTCAATGCCGGTATCAGTGCTTCCATCTCAGTTCTCCTTTCCAGAGGATTCAACCTGGGCTTTGATGGCATCATTCACAATCGCACCCTTGCGGGTCACCAGGGAGTCATTCACGATCTCATCCTCGCCATCCAGTTCAACTTTTGAGTCCTCAACCATGTTTAAGAGATAGGTAGTAATATTCTTTGAGAAAAGCTGCGAGGCCTGAACCGGAGTCCTGGCCGGAAAATCAGTGTAGCCAATCAAGGTCACTCCATCCCGTACAACCTTTTCATCTGCCACGGTGCCTTCTACATTTCCACCACGCTCGGCCGCCAAATCCACCACAACCGAACCCGCTTTCATTTGCTGAAGCATTTCGGATGTCACAAGTAGCGGAGCCTGTTTTCCAGGAATGAGAGCCGTTGTAATCACAACATCCACTTCGGCCAGCTTCTTGGCCATTTCTTCACGCTGTCTGCGATAAAACTCATCGGACTGCGCCTTGGCATAACCACCGCTGTCCTCACCCTGGCCCACATCCAGATCAAACTCTACAAATTTTGCACCCAGGGACTCAACCTGCTCCTTGACCACAGGCCGGGTATCATAAGCCTGAACAACAGCTCCCAGGCGCTTGGCAGTGGCAATTGCCATCAGTCCCGCAACACCCGCTCCAATTACAAATACTTTTGCCGGCGTAACGGTTCCTGCGGCAGTCATCAACATGGGGAAATAGCGGGGTAAAGCCACTGAAGCCTCCAATACCGCCTTATATCCCGCGATGGAAGCCATTGAACTGAGAACATCCATGGACTGGGCCCGTGTTATACGAGGCACCAATTCCAAAGCACAGGAGTCAATTTTTCGATCCGCAAGATTTCGAACCTCATTGAGATGAAAATAAGGGTCCATCATGGAAACCACCAGACTGCCGGATTGAAAAAGATCCACCTCATGCTTACCAAGTATGGAATCCTGCTCTGGACAGCGAATCTT
>CAZRLV010000285.1:0-4903 GCA_964600955.1 uncultured bacterium | reverse complement strand
TTTTGGGAGCGGATATACTCATCTTCTGTCAGAGCCCCTGCTTGAGATCTCAGATTCTCAAGAAGTCGCCTCTGCTCGGACTTTAGGATTTCAGGCAAATCCTGAGCCCCATCACCCTTTATAAACCTGTACTCGGCGCTTAGGTTTTCCCTTGCCTTCTTCAAGGCCAGAGCCGCACTGTCTTTACGATTGGGTTGCCCTGATCCAATTCCAAGTAGCTGAATTCGCTCTGCATCAATGCGCCGGCAAATACTGATGGCATTGGATTTGATGTATTTACATGCGCGAAAACTAAAATCCAGGGTGTCAAACAGGTTCTCTGAGGGCAGTTTACGGCTCACGACCCCCATAAGTCTTTGCATATCTGCGGCCTCGTCCATGCGAGGCTGAGCCCTTTCAAACATGGATCCATACGAGTCGTCAAGATAGAGTTGATGATCGGGACTTTGAATCAAAACTGACCCTCCCAGGGATCGAAACTCGGGAATTGAATTATCTCTATGCAAAGGTCCGCTTTCTAAAAGTCGCAGTTTTGATTTCGATTTTTTCGAATCAAAATAATCAAGAGCCTCGCAGCTAAAACTGGGAGCCAGAATCAACTCTACAAACCAACCCCGGCGTCCTCCTGGGGCTAACCGGTCACAAAGCGCCCTGGCAACTTCAAGATCGAGTTCACGATTCATGGCAATCACACTGCCAAATGCGCTGATAGAATCCCCCTGCCAGGCTCTCTCAAGGGAGTTGAGTGGGCTAGAAGCCGTAGCAACTCCACAGGGGTTTCCATGTTTGACAATCACTGTCACAGGCTGCTTGAGCTTCTCAAACTCGAGTAAGGTCTGCAGAGCCGCATCACCATCGAGATAATTATTGTAGCTTAGCGCAATTCCTCTAAGCTGCCTGGCATGCCTGACAGAGGGTGGTTTGGAGTCTTCCAACAGCCCCACTGAAGCTGTCTGGTGCCAGTTTTCTCCATAGCGTCCGATGGGATGAATTTCATGGATGCGTATTTGCTCGACCTCCTGATCTAGAAATGTTTTCTTCAAGTATTTTTCGATTTGAAAATCATAGCGGCTCGTATGCGAAAAAACCTTGGCCGCCCAGCGCTGACGGTCTTTCATTTCAATCTTCTGACCCGATTTGAGCATGGATACCAGGAGAGCATAATCACACGGATCGGTAATGACAATAACATCCGCATGGTTTTTGGCGGCTGATCGCAAAAGAGCCGGTCCTCCTATATCGATTTGCTCCAGAATTTCAGCAACCGAGGCATTCTTGCGACATACCTCGGCCTCAAAGGGGTAAAGATTCACCACCACAAGATCAATGGGTTTGATCCTAAATTTTTCAAGATCCGAGCTATGGGACTTGAGATTTCTTCGATGCAAAATTCCACCATGAATGGCTGGATGCAAGGTTTTCACACGACCGTCGAAAAGCTCTGGAAATCCCGTAAGCTCGCTAACCTCGCTCACCAAAACCCCAGCTTCACACAAAACCCGGGCCGTTCCGCCAGTGGAAACAATCTCCACCCCAAAAGAAACAAGCTCACGAGCCAGTTCCAACACCCCGGTCTTATCAGAAACACTAATCAAAGCACGCTCAATGGTCATTAGTAACCCACCTCCGCATCATCCCCTCCCATACAACGCTCGTCATCCCCCGGTCAAGCCGGAGGATGACGGATGGAAATGCTCTTCTTCTTTTCTTTCTCCTGTATTCTGTATTCTGTTTCCTCATCCATTCCTCTAGTTCTTTAGTTCCGATAGTTCTTCTAGTTCCTTCTCTCAAGTCCTATGCTTCTTCTTATCTCTTCCTCAATACGCTTTCTCATCGCGGTCTTCGAAATAATTGAGCAGGGCGCGATTTAAGACTCTGTGACCTCCAATTTCTGGGTAGGTACCATCCAGGCAGGCGGTATCAAGGGCTCGACCTCTTCCCTGTCCTTCGATGAGCAGGTCTACCGGGGGAAATAGAACCCGTACCTTTCCGTCCCACTCCAGCCCTTTTGGAGTAACCAACTCCCCTATCTTTTCCGAGATTTCCTCATCCGAAAAAAGACTGTAAATCTTTGCCACGAGATTTTCTGGATAAAATTCGGGGTCTTTCTCCATCCTTTCTCCTTGAATTCTGGCCCTGTCCTCAAGACTGCGCAGCTCCTGCTCTTTGCCCTGCTCCTCGATCAACGCCAATGCGGCCCGAAAAGCGATAAACTCCTGTAATCTAGACATCTCTATTCCATAGGGACAGGGATAGCGAATCTGCGGACAGCTCGATACGATCAGAATCTCTCTTGCCCCAGCTCGCGCCAGCGTCCGGATCACATTTCTCTCAAGAGTGGTTCCTTTCACCACAGAGTCCTCGACTGCAATTAGAATTTTTCCACTTAGATTTACGACCGAATCATGAATGGCATCGTAGGCATTGGCCACCAGGGCATTTCGCTCGGACTCGCGAGAAATAAAGGTTCTTATTTTAAGATCCTTTGTCAGAGTCTGCTCAAAACTAACTCGACCTTGCAGAACCGAACTCAGATCCTCACCCCCAAGCCGCCCCTCCTGACTTAACCTCAGTATCTTTGCTTTTTGCTCACGGGCCTGAATTTGAAGCATCTCCTGAAACAAGCCCAGTGCGGCGGACTCTGAAGTATTGGGCACATAGGAAACCACCAGGTCCTTGTCTGAATTAACCATGGTCCAAACTCGAGGAGCCAATAGTTCACCCAAACGCTTGCGAATCGCGTAGGTACCGGTGTTATTGGGACGGTTGAAATACACGGGTTCGAACATGCAGGGGCGCGAATCTGTCTCAGTGGTAAAACGCTCAGAGATGAGCCTGCCATCGCTTTTAACAATGAAAATATGTCCTGGAGGCAACTCTTCAATCTCTCCAATAGCGATTCCAGAGCCCGTAAAACTGTTCTCAATCGCACTCATCTCTGAAGCCGCTACTACAAACTCATCATTCACCGCAAAATATAAGGGACGAATCCCATTGGGATCTCTGGCAAAAAAAGCATCGCCATTGCCCAAAATTCCCTCGATAGCAAATGCCCCCTTTAATTGGCGGTTAACCTTTTTCATCACTTCAACCAAGTCCAGGCGCTCAGAGATCTCATCGATTCCAAACCCCTGATCTGCTAATCGAGAATGGGCTAGATTCAAAAAATGTCCAAAACTCTCTCCGAGAGTATGAATATCGGAGACCGAGGTAGGCGCCTGTCCCACGGACCGTAAAAAATCTCTTTGTTCTTTGTTATTGGCGAAATTACCATTCATGGCAATCACAATGCGCTTGGTGGGCCAAGCATCCGCTTTCTCAACAGGATGCACGAAGCGATAGTCAACCTGAGATAATAGGGTTGAATAGAGAACATGACCCATCATGACATTGCCACGGCGCTCATCCGCCAGACAGGCTCCCTGGTTATCACGACGAATTAGTGAAGCGTAAAGATCCGCCACAGGATCCTTAGAAATCATCTTGTCCTTGAAGAGATACTCCTGTTCAGAGCGTTCGCTATAAGGCAAAAAGGCTGTGGCAATCCCAGCTGCATCCAGACCGCGGTTACGCTGCCGCAAGAGCATGAGATACATCAAGGTGAGCAATAGATCCGGATCCTTATATTTCTCCAGGTAGAACTCACAAGGCTTGCGCAGCCGAATTAAAGCGATCCCGCAATGGTGTCCAATTCCAGGTTGACTCATATCAAACCGTCGCCCACGTATGCGTCTGCTTTTGAGCTGATATCTCTGCGATAAATCATGCCTTCAAACCCCAGAGCCCCTGAGTCTAGAAAATCATAGACTCGCTTGCGGGCTTCTGAAAGCGATGAGCCCCTTCCCACCAGATTTAGAACCCGGCCTCCAGCAGTTACTGTTTCACCATTTTCGATGGAAGTCCCCGCATGAAAAACCGTGAGATCCTCAGGAACTTCCTCTAATCCGTGAATGGACTTACCCCTCTCATAGGCACCCGGATATCCCTGCGAAGCTAAAACCACAGAAACCACCTGATCCTGAGACCATTTTAGCTGGGCTGGCCTTCTGCCAAGGGTCACGGAGAACAGCGTATCGAGAAGACTGGATTCCAAACGCGGAACGATGGCTTCAATTTCAGGATCTCCAAAGCGACAATTAATCTCGATCACTGAGGGTGAATCCTGATGGATCATTAACCCCAGATACAAAACCCCTGTATAGTGAATTCCCATGGATTCAAGTCCAAGAACCACGGGTCCGGCAATTTCCTCGGTAATTCGCTCCAATAGCGTATCTGTCAGTAAAGGGTTGTCACTAAAGGCTCCCATACCCCCTGTATTTGGACCCGTATCTCCCTCTCCGATACGCTTATGGTCCTGAGCGCCTTTCAGGGGGAGAAGGATGTTAGCGGCTGAATTAACCAAAAAGAGGACCGAAGCCTCTTCTCCGGCAAGCTTCTCTTCCACAAGAACTCCCGTCTCTCCAGACCCACCGTAGCCGCCTTTTTCCAGATCCGATAAAAATGACTGAGCCCTCTCAAGCGAACCGGGCTCATCTTCAAGGACCAATACGCCTTTGCCGGCTGCCAGACCATTGGCCTTTAATACGAGAGGGAATCCGCGCTGGCGCATCAACTCAAGGGCCTGATCAAACTGCCCCCGAGGAAAAAAACGATAGCGCGCGCTTGGAACTGAGAAGACTTCCATGATTTTTTTAGCAAAAAGTTTATTACACTCTATGCGGCTGGCTTCACGAGTCGGCCCAAAAACGCGTAAACCCCGCATCGTGGCTAAATCGGTGAGCCCCTGGTCAAAATCAGCCTCAGGTCCTCCAATCAAAAAGTCCATTTCGCGTCGCGCACAATCTTGAATAACCTCTTCAAGGGACATAGCGGGACAATGCAGTCCCAATTTAGATGTACC
>CAZRLV010000284.1:0-4907 GCA_964600955.1 uncultured bacterium | reverse complement strand
GCTGGAAATTGAGGGTTTTGATGAGGACATCAACCTTGCTTTAAGTTGGTACCAGAAAGCGGCTCGTCAAAATAATCCTGAGGCCCAGGTACGTCTGGGAAATCTTCTTGAATCAGGTCCAGATGAAGTCCAGGACTTAAAAGAGGCTGTGAGGTGGACTAAGAAGGCAGCGGAATCTGGATATGGACCCGGTCAAACCCGTATGGGGATTATGTTTGAGAATGGGTCGGGGGTCACAGAGGACCCAAATCTGGCATTTCAGTGGTACGAGAAGGCAACACGTTCAGGCAACGCTTTAGGGCAATTTCATCTCGGACATTCTTATGAACTAGGCCGAGGAGTTAACCGGGATTATACCCAGGCGGTAAAGCATTACACGCAAGCTGCCAAAAAAGGGTTGCCACTGGCCCAGACCAGTCTGGCAACCATGTATGAATTCGGCAAGGGGGTCAAGCGCAGCGATGATAAAGCCCTGCATTGGTATCTCAAGGCTGCCCGTCAGGGAGACAGCACAGCCATTCAGAATCTAGGTTTCATGAAAGACCGAGGAGTAGAGATTCCGCAATTGTGAGGAAGATGAGAATACAGGAGACAGGAGAATGACGTTATATGTGGGCATTCATGCCCGTCGCCTTAACTAAACACCATTACGGTCAAGCCGTAGCATGACGCGGAAGTAATTTTCTTCTTCATTCTGAATTCTGAATTCTGGATTCTGACTCCTGAGTTCTTCTTCAAAGATCCTTAACTCGAGATTGATTGGCTTCGTAATAGGCTTCGAGCAATTCGTCCCAGAGGTTGTCCTTGGAGAAAGACAGTAGTTTATATTTTTTGTTCAAGGTATAACCAAATCTTGGGTGGTAGATGGCCAGTCCCTGGGCGTTTTTGGCCATACCGGAATTTGTCAGACTGTAACCTATGACAGTCTTGAGCCTGGTTTTCAAGACTGAGATCCGGGTTTCCAGTTCTGCATCGGTTGCAACCATGGGCTGGTAGAGATCCAGGAAGTGTCCCAGGTCGATATTGGCTCTATTATTGAATTTTTCTACCTTGTCCAGGGCCGCGCGGGTCTCTGCCGGATATTTCCCCATATTTTCTCTGCTAAACTCATTGAGGGCTTCCACCAGGGGGTCAATTTGCGCGAGGCGAATATAAGAAAGGGTTGTGTTTTTATACATGAAACCATCGTAGGCTTCGTCATACGCCTCCACGATGATGCGGCTCAGGGATTCTGCTGAGGTTCTGGGCTTTTTACGCAGGGGCTTTAGAATATCATCATAGGGCCAACCTTTGCCTGGCTCGAGTTCCTCAGAGCCTACCATCAAGACCGCTCCGTCCTTGACTGCGTAAGCCACTTCGAGCATCTGCATCAGGCAGGCATCAAAGCCCAAAATATCAATTTTTCGCCCTAGAAATTCACTGATCTCCTCCAGGGCTGGTTTGAGTTGATCAATGTCGATATGATTTCCACTTTGATCGTCATAGGAGATCCCCTGGAGGAAGCTGCCTGTAGATCGAAGCTCCCACCCTGAACCATGGTTCCAGAGAACTACGGCATAATGCTTTGCCGGGTAGTTTTCAATGCCCCATTTCACAAAATCCGTGAAAACATGGATATCTCCCATATCAACTTCACCAAGATTTTCAAGGATCTCAGATCTTTTCCGGTGTACCAAATAGCGCTTGGCGGGTTTTCCACGGCTCTGGTCATATTGAACTACCACGTTGAGCTGTGCTGTGGAGCCCACTTTTTCCATTTCCTTAAAATCCTTCAGCCCGAAATCATCAAGGTTATTGTCTCCATTCATAAAGACAAGAATCGTCCATTCCTTGGTGGCCGTAGGCTCTAGCATTGAAGTAGCAAAGGCCGGTGATAAGTGGATTTGCCAGCCCATCAATAGAAGCAGGATGGATTTTAAAGCTGTTTTCATAGGTTTCTCCAAGTTTTTTTCGAACCGGACATTGTAACGGCAAATTCGGTAGTGTCAAGCAGGATTTGAATTGGATTTAGGAAAGGCTGTAAGGCTGAAGGGGGTTAGGTTTTTAGGTAAGAGAAGAAGGGGAAGAAAAAGACCCGTTTGAGTACTTGGACTCAGACGGGTCTGAATTAATTTTAGTTTTTTACCCTGTAGGGGCTAAAACTACCAGCTCTTGCGTGGCCTGGAGTCTCTGCCTCCACCGCCGCCGCCTCTATGGCCACCACCACCGCCGCCTCTGTCATTTCTGGGGCGAGCTTGGTTGACCTTGATGTTTCTGCCTTGGACTTCAGCGCCGTCCAAAGCTTTGATAGCTTCTTCAGCACCGGATTGGTTATCCATCTCAATAAAACCGAAACCTTTGGAGTTTCCTGTGTCTCGGTCTTTGATCACGTTAGCACTAACTACAGAGCCATACTCGGCGAATAGGTCCTGAAGTTCATTTTCTGTAATTCCATAAGGCAGATTGCCTACATAAATATTCATACGTTCCTCATCGATATGCGCTGAAAAATTGCCACTACCGAACAACCAAGCGCACAAATCAGTCGATAGGGATCTTCTACACGACGAGAACAACTAGCGGACCCGCCGGCGCGATACTACATCATCTGGGATTCAGTAAGCAAGCTTTGTTTAATAAAATTGAAATTATCCCAAGATCTAGAGTAGCATGAGCCCATGCTAAAGCTGATTATTTTACGGATATTTTGCGTTCTGGTTTCATTTGTTTTAATCACGGATTCTCAGGCTGAAGAAGCCTCGGGAAATTCGGTCCAAAGCCAAGCTGGCTCTGAGTTGATCGAGATAAGCTCTTTGGTTGAACTCCAAAATCTTTCCTTTCCCTCCCTAAATAAGGGGATTCTTTACAATCTGGTGAATTCAAACCTGTCACGCTACGGAAGTAGCCGGACCGTGTTGAATTATCTGGCAAAGCGTAATTTCACCATCAAGCCGATTCTCCATCCTGGAAAGCCAGGAGAATCAGGCCTTGAAATTTCAGTTTTTTTACTTCCTCAGCAGGATTATCAGATCGTAGACAAAGATTTATTTGAAATTTTAGAGGGATTATTGATCGAGATCAATAATACATTGGCGTATTTTGGTAGGAAACTCAAGTTTAATTCGCTCACAGGAACATTGATTGAGCGTTTTGCAGATGGAAGCGAGGGGCGTAGGTTTTCCATTCCCGCGCTCATGAAGTTGCTCACAGAACGTAAGAAATTGAGCTTGATTTCGGACCGTATCCTGGCGATGCATCGTCTGGATTCTCAGATGCGCATGGGTCAAACCACTGTGGTACCCGAAATACGTCAATCCCAAATCAATACCTTGAAAAAAATTGTGTCCTGGATCGGATGGCCTACGGTATCGCGTGTAGGACCTGATGCGTCACATGCCGCCTGGGCTTTAACGCAGCATGCGGACTTTGATATCGCGTTTCAAAAAACGGCCTTGGAGTTTCTAGAGAAATCAAAAAAAGGTGATATCAATACCATGGAAATTGCCTATCTTACGGACCGCATTCGCGTGGCAGAAGGACAGCATCAGGTCTATGGGACTCAGTATATACTGGATGAAAAGGGACAGATTTTTCCCCGGCCTATTGAGGATTTTGCCAACCTTGATAAGCGTAGACAAACCATGGGACTGGAGCCCTTTAATGAGTATTTGGAGTCTCTTTACCGTGCCTATGGAATTGGTAAGGAAGGCCCATGATTCGCAATCTATGCTTGATCGTCTTGGTTCTTGGAATCCTGCAAATTTCACATGGCGGGATGCAGGGCTCACCCGAATCGAAAAAACGGTTTCGCCGCCCCTTGCAGCTTCCAAAGCCCAATCCTTTGGGAATCTTACGTCGGGGCAATCGAATTTTTGTGCCGGCTGAGATTGTTGCGCGGGAGACCCGCAGTGCTTCAGTATTTATGTCCAGGTTGCGTGTTACTCCTCATAAAGATTTACGAGGCCGGATGGTAGGGTTTCGTTTAAAGCGTTTGGATCGAGGAAGCTTTGGCGACAGTCTGGGGTTTGTGCAGGGGGACGTAATTCAGGAGATCAATCGTAAATCTCTGAAATCCATGTCCGCCATTTTTAAGGTTTTTACGCGGCTGAAAAAATCAAAAAAGGAAAAGATCGAGGTGGTTTTTCTTCGCAAAAACAAGAAAATTCGCTGGGAAGTGATCAAGGTCAATCCCAAATCGCCGGCGAGAACAAAGGAGAAACAAAAGTGAGTGAAACTGAAATGAATACCTTGAATATCAAGGATTTTGAGAACTACTCGGTGCGTTACACCAAGGAAATCCACCCGCTTTTAAAGGAAATTCACGATTATACGGCCAAAAATTCTGAGATTCCCCAGATGATGATTGGCCCCCTGGAGGGCAAGTTTTTACAGCTGATTTGCGCCCTGTCCGGTGCTCGTCAAGTCGTAGAGGTGGGCACTTTTACCGGGTACTCCACCCTATGTCTGGCAGACGCTGTGGGACCCGATGGACATATACTAACCATAGATGTTAATCCAGACACTTCGCGCGTGGCACAAAAATTCATTCGAGAGGCCGGTTTTGAAGACCGGGTCAGTTTTGCCGTGGGCAGGGCTCTGGACATTTTGGACAATCTGGAAGAGAGTTTTGATTTGGCCTTTGTAGATGCTGACAAGACGGAATATGACGCTTATTACGAAGCCATCCTAAAACATTTAAAGCCCACCGGGTTTATTCTTTTTGACAATATGCTCTGGGGCGGTGGGGTCCTGGACCCTCAAACCCCATCAGATAGGGCTTTACATGCTCTCAATGAAAAACTTACCACAGATGACAGGGTTGAGAATTTTCTGGTGCCGCTGAGAGATGGCATCCAGGTTGTACAAAAACTTTAGGCTGTTAGTCAAAATGATTTAACTTTTAGATTCTATTTAACTATCACTGTTGC
>CAZRLV010000283.1:0-4908 GCA_964600955.1 uncultured bacterium | reverse complement strand
ACCTTTTTCCTCAGCATAAAAAGTTATTTTTGGGGTGGAAATTACTCCTACTTTTACCAGGGGAGTGTAGAACATCCAGATTTTCAAATCCTTGAATTCAAGACGCTTTCCCTCAAGCACAAAACGCTTTCTGGGGCCATCCATGCCCACCATTTTGAAATGATCGATCGTTGGGAAATCGACCGAGGACTTTTGTTCCCTGGAGGTTTTGGGGAGTTCAAATTTTTCTGCAAGCCCCAAGAGGTGCAGGACTCGATTTTCAAGAATTACGGTATGAACCGGAAAATAATAATAACCCAGTTCATAAACAAAAAGCAGAAGCCCCAGACTCACTAGGACTCCTGCAAAAAGTTTTTTCATCCCCGTCATTCCAGACTCCGATCTGGAATCCATCTTCTATTTCCTAGCTCCCCACGTGGCTAAACCCCTGGATCCTGAATCAAGTTCAGGATGACGCTCCTGCTTGCCCTTCCTAGAGTTTGTTATCACTATTTCCGGCTTAATCGACAACTGTTGTCTCTACTGCTGGTTGAATTCTGTAATGGCCAAGTCAGACGCATGATCTGGCCATACCTCATTGCAAGCTGAAAAACTAACGGGTGTAGACGAAGAGCCTGGAGACCCCCAGCAATCGAAGAAACGGTCACCACCAGTATCGCTAAATCGTATTCGTAGGTTTAAACTCCCGCTTGCAATTCCCTCAATACTGCCTGTGACCGGTGAAAAATCGCTCAGTGCGGGAAGAATCTCAATTCGGTCTCCAGGGTGCGTGGACAAGAAAAGTTTAAACTTTGAAGCATCTGAGGTGACATCAACTGTAGTTGGTGTGCTCATGAATGTTGCTGGGTCATGTATTCCATACCACTGAATATTTGTGAGATCAATCGAATAGCTAATGGACTGGGGTGCAAATCGAATGGCTTTGGTCATCTGCACAATAAGTTCTTTATCACTTGAATTGGGCAGAAACTGAGCGCCTGGAGCAAAATCTAAAATGGTTTGACTAGGGCTTGTTCCTGAAATATGTGACTCAAGCATGTGCCCATCGCTCTGGGCAGTGGTATGTGTTACCGAGCCTCCATTGATTACATCGCGAATACTTTTGGAGAATAAGGCACCCGTATTAACCTTGGTGAAGCTTATTTGGGCATAAGTACGAATTTGCGAGTTGAAGGAAGTTTGACTCCATTCCTGGATATGGCCCGGATAGTAATCATATACATAGCTTAAATCAAAGCCAGTGGTGTTGCGTGATGTACTATTAAAACTAAAAGCCAGGGTTTCCCCAGCGCCGGACTCAATACTGTACCAGTCTGCTCCAGACTTGCCGTCAATGGTAATCGTGGGATGATACTGGCCCTTCAAGTTATTCCATAGTGCAAGCAACTGCTTTTTGTTTTCTTTCAGTTCTGTCAATCCGCTGGGTTTAACATAAAAAGTACTGTTTGAGCTGCCCCCATTCAACCCCTGGATGGATTGAATAAATTTGAGGTTGTTCTCAAGGGCATTTAGCAACGCTGTTTTTGCATTGGCTAAATCTCTAGAGTTTCTGAGTCCAAGAAAACCTGAATCGGCTTTCATGAGATCAATGAGTTGAATACTGCTAAGAGCGGCAGTTGAATTTTGACTATTTGAGTAGAATTCAACGGCTTCTTTAAAGTTCTTAACGGTGTTGGATTGATTAACTTTGTCCAATTCCGATTTGATGGCAGCATCGCTAAGGTCAAAATCATGCGACGAGATGAGATAAAGGGCAAATTTCAAGGCTTCAAAGGCGCTCTTCAAGGCCAAAATATCCTTTTTTTGCATCACCACGTTCTCGGTGTCAAAATTGATGTTCATTATTGTTCCGTCGTCTGCCAGACTGGCTGCAGACAATTCGACGACAGCCAGAGCGGCCAGTGATTCATTTATGGCAGTGATAAGGCTGTCATTAGTGCTCGCAAAATAGTTTTGCAGGTCAGAAAATCCTTGGATGTCCCCAAGTGTTAATGCCCCTGTATTGCCTTTAGTTACATTTGATATGAAGTTGTAGAGGTTTCTTCCGCTTTTAGAGAAACCCAATTTGTCCAAAAGCTGATACAGGGTGCTGCTAGGATTGGCACTATCGTTGAGATGTATGGCTAGATTCGTGACCGAAAAGATAATATTGGCTTCTCTTTTGGTTGCAGAATTAGATGAACTTCGAAGAGAGCTTGCGATTCGGTGCGCCGCCTTCAGGCCATCAATGCTGTCCCTTTGTACTTCATTAAGTACCTCATCAATAGTTCCAGTTTTTACTGGAAACAAGCGTCCCTTGACGTTTGCCTCATTAAGGTAATACCAATTGGATGTATCAAAAAGTCCCTGTACAGCTACAATTCCAAGGGGAATAGGTCTGCCCTCACCTGTTTTTACTCTCCCCAGGACCAGGTTTAGTTCACTAGAACCATTTCCGTAGCTTACCCGCAAAGGGTAGAAACGGCCACTGCCACCAGATGACAGTGTACTGGAGTTGGCGACGGAGCTTGTGGGTTTATCCAGAGTTACGCTTCCTCCAGACAGTGTTGTAGTACCAATGGGCAGTTTCCCCACTGAGAAATCCAATGAGGTTCCTGAAACATCGAGAATCCTTAGATCAAGGCGACGTGACGTATCAAAGCTAAATGTAATGCTGGTACTGGAGTTTGCCGGATCCCTCAAGACTAAGTGTCGAGTCGTATTACTAGCAGAAATCTGAGATGCAGTCAGCCTTTTGGGGCTGGAGCCTCCAGCGAGGGTAAACGTCAAAGCAATGCTTTTATTTGCAGAATTCATCTCGGTGTCAGTAAATCGAAACATGGTTCCAGCCAAGATCTCCTTAACAATCCGAAAGTCTTGACCTGCCGCGTCTCGTAGATCTTTTTCTTTGAACCCTTTAACAGCATCTCGAATGGTGTCTTTGATGGAGTCTTTGAGCCTGGTTTTAATATCATCATCAACCTCAGCCAGTCGTGTCGTGAGTCGGTTATTAAAGGAAGTGCTAAGTGTTTTTGGTTTGGTTGCCAGCTCTAGTAGAAGTGCCGCGGCATTGGTTCGATCCACAGTAGATTCGGCACCTTGCATCAGATCAACATTTCCCTGCTCCACGATTTCCTTTGTAGCGGCCGCCAGGAGCATCATGTTTTTGGATTCATCACTATCTGGATCTTCAAGAGCTGTATCTACAGCTTCAATATCTGCCAGTGCCTCAATGATTTCTGCTTCCGGTAAACTATTGCTGGCGCTCTTAAAATGCTTGGGAGAAATTTGTTTTCCCTCCTTTAAAATGCCCTTGGCACGTAATCTGGATTCAAACACAAGGGTCTTAGCATTGCTCACATGCGAGACCGTTAAATTTCTCGTCAGGTCTTCGAGAGCGGTACCGTTCACAGCACTTGAATCTGTGGTAATCGAAGTACGTTTTTCACTGGCAAGCGTTTTCAGCTGATCTACCGCTAGTAGTGATCGAAATTCAACTTGACCTTCCACCTGTGGCTTTTTAACTCCACCGACATCGACAGTAGTCAGAGAATCTGAACTTGCATGGATATAGGGGATATCGTTGTTGTCCAACCCCGATAGTCGTGATCTTCCCACCACGATGGAATATTCACCTTGTTCATTTGTTCTTACTGCTCCACTGATCTCCCCCTGATTCATGGTAGCCAAAACCACCCTGGCGCGACCAACTGCGCCGTCAGTAACCACACCACTGAGTGTAAGATTGTCAGTTGAAACTACACCAGAGCCTGACCCAGAGCCACTAGTTCCACAACCCATGGTAAGTAAAACGGTCAGGGCCACCATTGCGATTAAGAATTCTTGGGTTTTTGACACTTTGAATTTCCTCCGGGGTCTGACCCTTAATTGAGAGTTCTTTAAAGCAGGGTCGAAGTATACCTTGTGAACTTTGCGAAATCAAGAAGCAGGATTTCTTTTTCTGCTTATCCCAAAATAGCTTTCCCCAGCATTTTAGTGAGCATGTTTCTGGGGAGAAAACGGTGGGCCTGGGTGACGAGTTTGTTTTGTAGCCCTGGAATCAGGATGGCTTTGTTGCGAAGCAGTGCTTTCATGGCTTTTTTGGCTACAGATTTAGCACTCATTGAAACCGGCTTAAGAGAATTGAAAGACTTGTAGTTGGCGACTTCTCCAAATTCTGTGGCTGTGGGTCCAGGGCATAAGCAGGTGCAATGCACTCCCGTCTCTGCAAGCTCTGCACGCAAGGCCTCAGAAAAATGCAGGACAAATGCCTTGGTTGAAAAATAGGTGTTCATTCCGGGCCCTGGTTGGAAGCCTGCTACGGAGGCGTTATTGAGAATATAGCCCGAGCCCTGTTCTATCATGGAGGGCAGAAATCTATGGGTCAGCTCAACCAGGGAGCGGATATTTAAGTCAATCATTTTCAGTTCCCAATCCAGGTCAAGATTGGAGAAAAGACCGTGAGAGCCAAAACCCGCGTTATTGATTAGGAACTCAACTTCAAACTCCTGCTCATAACAAAACTCATACAATCTTTCACCGGCAGAGATTAGCGAAAGGTCCTGCTCAAAATAACTGCATTGAACTCCAAAGGAATCGATCAATTCAAAACTAAGTTTCTCAAGTCTCTCAGCACGCCTGGCCACTAACAAGAGATTATGACCCAGCCTCGCGCATTCCCTGGCCAAAGCCTCCCCAATCCCAGCTGAAGCTCCAGTAATCAGTGTAATTTTAGTCATAGTAACTCCAGGAAAGTCTGTAGGATTAAGAAGAATTCGAAAGATAGGAGAAAAAGAAGAAGTAGAAGTAGAAGTAGAAGAAGTAGATGGTATCCATTAGTCATTCCGCTACCCCCTATTTTTTGTCATCCTACGGCTTGACCGGGGGATCCATTCAAAAGGTCGAAAATAGTCTTCATTCCTTCCCGCT
>CAZRLV010000282.1:0-4917 GCA_964600955.1 uncultured bacterium | reverse complement strand
CGGGGCTTACCCTTTGCTCTTTTCTCTTTTACCCTTTGCCAGCGCCGCAGGCGCTACTCTTTTCCGTTATCTGCCGTATACTACCCCATCATTCAAGGTCTTTTCCCCAGTAGCCTGAGTCCCCACCCCCCGTCATCCTGAACTTGATTCAGGATCCATCTTCTCTTCTCTGCCTCTTCATCCCGCCCTGGCGGGATCCTTAAGAGGTCGTAAATGCCGTAGCGCAGTGGAATGTCTCGGTTGGCTCCGCTTGCGAGAGACGACCGAGCACATGGAACGCAGCGGAGGCCGCCCGAGGTTTTGGGATGCAAAATGGAAAAGTAAAAAAAAGTATAGATATCTATATTTACCCAAGCTCTAAATTTGCCCTATTTCGCATCAAAACTGGTAAACCCACTTTGGCACACTTCCTTCATAGAGGTTCTCTACCTGAGGAGGTGAAAATATGAAAATGAAATTTATTACAGCGCATTTTGACGGGCTGGAATTTAATTCACGTGAACTTGATGATTTTTTGGAGAAAAAATATGTGGAATCTATGCAGCATCATTTTTTTCAATGTCTGGAAAAACCCTATCTTCTTTTTATCATTCGTTATCAGGATCAGAAACCTTATCCGCTTCCAGTTCTTAATTCGAAAGATGAACACGAATCTCAAAATTGGCGGGAACTACTTGCCGATGATGCGCTCGTGCTTTTTGAGAGTCTCCGAGATTGGAGAAACCAACGAGCAAAAGAAGATGGGGTGCCCCCCTATGTGATTGCCAAGAATCGCATTTTGGCCCTTATTTCCCGGAAAAAGCCCATGGGTATTCCCGCCTTGAGGGAGATTGAAGGAGTAGGTCAAGGAACCGTCGATAAATATGGCGGCGATATCCTAGCGATTGTTCGAGCTGGAGTAGGGCAGGAAATTGAGAATCAATGTGAAGGCGAGGTTGAAAATGAGTGAGAAGACTGACATGGAGCTACCGATATTCATGCGCTGGATTGGTTTTATGGACTGGCAAAGTGAGATTATCGAAAAATTCCCACGTAGCGCACGGCATACTTACGCTCGCAGACTTGAGGATTACGGGCTCGACGTAGCGGCGGATTTGGTAGATGCCAGATTTAGCAAAAATCCGGCCCCCATTTTAAAACGCAGTAATCTCAGACTTGAGCAGATCAGGGTGGTATTGAGACTCTCGCATTCCAGAAGATATCTCTCTCATCGTGCCTATGATTTAGGCACAAAGGAATTGATTGAAATCGGAAAAATGCTGGGTGGCTGGAAAAAGTCCGTACATAATCGCGTAGGGAAAGGAGCCGTGAATGGATCTACTCCATAGAGTGGCCTCTTTTGAAAACTTGATTCTCGCTTATAAAAAGGCAGCAAGTTCCAAAAGTAACCGTTACAGCGTGCAGAAGTTTTGCTTTCATTTGGAAGTTGAACTTCATGAATTACGCACAGAAATTTTAGAGGGGAGCTACTGCCCCGGCGAATTTCGGGTGTTTGAAGTTCGTGACCCAAAGCGCAGAAAAATATGTGCGGCCCCCTTCAGAGATCGTGTGCTGCATCATGCAATTTTCAATATTTTGGAATCCAGGATTGAAAGAAGGCTATCACGCCATAGTTTTGCCTGCCGCAAATCTATGGGGACTCATGCCGCCGTGGCTAAGGCTCGGTCCCATGCTCGCTACTTTCCCTATGTACTGACGCTCGATATTGCCAAATTCTTTGAGTCTATAAGACATGAAATCCTGAAAAAACTCTTGCGATCTCTGGGCGGAGATCGCAGTCTTGATCCTTTACTGAATAGGATTATTGACCATTCACCGCCGGGGCTAGCACCTGGCATAGGTTTACCCATTGGCAATCTAACCAGTCAGCATTTTGCCAATCTTTACCTGGCAGAGCTTGATCGTTTCATAATCGGGCAGACAGGTGTAAATGCTTACCTCCGTTATATGGATGATTTGCGTATCTTTTCTGATAGTAAAGCGAAGTTGTGGCAGGTCGTCGCCAAGACACGGTCTTATCTGTGGTCTGAGAGGCAGTTAATATTGAAGGAGCGGGTGACACGGGTTATGCCGGTAAGTGAGGGGTTTCCTTTTCTTGGGTACCGTGTATTTCCGGGGGTCCTCAGGCTCTTGCATCGTTCAAAGATCCGTTTTTCACGGATGCTTAAGCGTCGCGAGAGCGAGTTTTGCAATGGTCAACTGGACTTGGATGCCCTGGAACGCTGCGCCGCTGGATTACTTGGCCATGTTTGTCAGGCCAGCACTTTGGGCTTTAGAAAAAAGGTGATCAATTATGAAATGGAGCTTTGAGGGTGGGGTCGCTTCGGCCTCTAACCGGGTCAATCGTGGCGGCAGTTGGAACAACAACCCGAGGAACGTGCGTTCAGCGAATCGCAACAGGAATTCGCCTGGCAACCGTAACAACAACCTTGGTTTCCGCCTCCTGAGGATAGATTTAAGCCGGATGGGTAGAGTTTACGGACTTTGCCTGCGAGCAATAGGGTTTATCCAACGGCCTCATCCTGTGCCGGGTTGAACCGGACGAAGAAAACACGCCGGCGCGGCAGGCAAGGATGCCCCCGCGCCGGATTTTTACTCTGTGAAAGAATAGCTCTGATTTGCTAGGATAAGGGGGCTGTATGCGTTTTCTATTCTTTATCATTTTGTTCTTTGCTTGCAAAAGCTTTGTTGCCGGGGCTTATATTCCTGTGGTTGATGAGAAGAACGAGGAGATTTTACGCTATGAGGGTAGTTACGCCCTATTGATCGGAGCCTGGAAGTACACTCATGGCTATAGCAGGTTACCCGGTGTTAAGGGTGAGCTAGATGATGTTGAGGCGGTACTGGAAGAACATAAATTTAAGGTTGAGCGATTGGAAAACCCCGATCATGTCGATCTGCAAGCCAGAATCAAAAACTTTATTTTAGAGCGTGGTTCTAATCCCTTGAATCGGCTGTTGATTTTCTTTGCCGGACACGGACAAAATCTTGAACTTGCTTATGGTGGTGAGCCCATGGGCTATATCGTACCTGTGGATGCCCCGCCCCCGGATCAAAATCGTGCTTTGTTCAGAGCACGGGCGCTGTCCATGGAACAGTTTGGCCCTATGGCCAGAGATATTGAATCGAATCATGCCCTGTTTGTATTAGATTGCTGTTTTTCCGGCTCTGTACTTTTTGCCCTTGAACGTACGCAGGAAAAAGCCCCGGTGAGTAAAACCATGGCCAGACCAGTGCGCCAATTCATTACCGCAGGTGAGGACTCCAAAACCGTACCCGACCGCAGTGAGTTTGCCAAGGTGTTTATTGATGGTTTGAGAGGGGAAGCGGATCTCTACCCGGACGGCAATATCACCGGCAGAGAGCTTGGTTATTATATACAAAAGAGAATTTTAGCCATTACCCATGAAATGCAGGAGCCCCAATATGGCAAAATAAGGGACAGGGTTTTGGGTAAAGGCGACTTTTTGTTTCCATTGCGCGCAGAAAAATCAAAACAAAAGACAAAGAAACCGGGGCCAACCAGAGAATTTTATTTTGGGTTTTCCAAGGTGCAAGAATGGTTAAAACTTGGCGGAGAAACCAATCTATTGCAGGCCAGTGAAAAGCTGGATCGCCTAAAAACATTACCCGGTGGCGACCCCATTTTAATCGCCAGGGCCGACAAAGATCTACAAGATGCGTTTCGCAGGCTCTACAATAGGCCGGCTCCCCCAACGGAAGAAGTCAGTTTAACCCTGGAGGTCGAGCCCAAATGGGTTTATGTCTATGATGGTGGGGGTAAATATCTAGGCAATACCCAGGACGCTGGAATGCTAAACCTAAAGCGTGAATCCGGCACAACCCTGGAACTGGTTTTCAAGAAAAAGGGGTTCAAAAGGCAGGTGAAAAGTCTGACCCTAAAACGCAACACGGTTTTACAGGTAAGACTGGAACCAAACCGCAAGACCGCGACCTCTTACTCGTCAACCCCCAGCCCCTCTTACTCGTCATCCCACGGCGCCCCCTCCCCGTCATCCTCCGGCTTGACCGGGGGATCCAATCAAACTTCATCCTCTTACACAAATTCAATCGGCATGAAATTCAAACTAATCCCAGCGGGTTCTTTCACGATGGGTTCGCCAGAATGGGAGCAAGAAAACGCTATTGAAGATTGTATTTCAGATGGATTTGAGGAACGGAACTGCAAGATTTGGGCAAGTGGTGAGGATCGTCATTCTGTGAAAATCGCGCAGTCTTTTTATCTCGGTGAAACCGAGGTAACACGCGGGCAATGGGCAGAGGTGATGGGCAGCAATACTTGGGCTAATACCAAGGAGTATAAAGAAAATAAAATTCCTTTTAAGGATGGAGATTCTTACCCGGTAGTTTTTGTTAGTTTTGAAGATATACGAGAATTTGTAAAGCGATTGAATGAACGTGAAGATTGTGGACGTTCTGAGACGGTTTCAGTTGTAGAGGCCGTGGGTTTAGCAGGTGTGCCAGTCGGTTGCTATCGTTTACCGACTGAAGCCGAGTGGGAATATGCGGCTCGTGCTGGCAGTCGCACTACACGTTTTTGGGGTAATAATTCAAAAGACGCTTGTAAGTATGGCAATGTTGCTGATCAATCTCTTAAAGATACCGTCAAGGGTAGGGTACATGAATGTGATGATGGCTATGTGTTGTTAGCTCCAGTTGGCAAGTTTCGCGCTAATGATTTTGGTTTGTATGACATGCTGGGCAATGTTTGGGAATGGGTATTGGACTGGTACGACTCTGGATATTATGGGGAGTCTCCCAGCAGTGATCCGGTGAACCTCCAGAAGGCCTCTGCCCGGGTCTATCGTGGCGGCAGTTGGTACTACGACCCGTGGTACGTGCGTTCAGCGTTTCGCGACTGGAGTTCGCCTGGCGACCGTGGCAACGACGTTGGTT
>CAZRLV010000281.1:0-4972 GCA_964600955.1 uncultured bacterium | reverse complement strand
GAAACCGCTCGCAATGCTGAAATGGGACAAAACCGCCTCAAGGGAGAATTAGCGGGAGAGGATGCCGCCTGGGCCCCGGACACACTAGGAGTCTTGCCTTCCAACTTTAAACCCGTGGCACGTACCATGGCTCGCAGGTATAAAACTCTTGAAGAACATTTCAAGCTGACAGGCGGCTATGAGGACAATGCCAGGAATCTCTACCTGGACGGCAATATCTGGGTCGATGATCTGATTTCAAATGAAGATATCACCTATTTTGGAAAGGGAACCGTTTTTTCAGCCTTCACGCCAGATTCTTTGCTCTATACAGCCAATAAAGACGCGACTCTGAAGTCTCTACAGCCATCAAGACCTGGACTCGATCATCTCAACCTTTTTTACCGCAATCTAAAAAACCCCCTTCGGGGCGATGGCATGCTAACCCTGGAGGGAAATTTCACGGGGAGTATTTACTCCTATCAGGGGGTCAAACCCACTGCAGATATCCTAATTCGGGGAAACCTCATCGCAGAACTCCTAAACAAAGCACGTTATCAGAAAGGGAACAATTTAAGCGTTCACTACGAGCCCTCCTATCAGGAGGCTGATAATAAACCCTATTCATGGTTTACCGTCTCCATAAGCCCCAAGATCTCAGGTCTAGGCAACCATTTTAAAGGGTTAGCGGCTAGACTTGGCCAGGCGCAAACCTCAATTATTGAAACCATCGGTGAATGACTGTCTATGAGAACCTCAGAAAAAATACTTATTGTTTTGATCCTTATCGTTGGCTTTATTATTCTTTACGGGCTCTCAATTTTTATGGACTTCTCATCTCTGCGAACACCTGCCCCGGTTGGCCCCATTGTATTGGATGAACCTGAGACAGGTGATGAAAGAAAATCCAGACTCTATGAACAACCTAGACCTGAACCCAGGGCAGGCGTAGCATTGCAAAGTTCTGCGTTTACTGAATCGGATCTGGGGACTCCCCTGAGGCAAGAACGGCTTGAAACCAAGTTGAGAGCACTAGGGCCCAGGCTTCAGATCTCCCTCCAGGTCCGCCAGTCCAGACTTCGTTCCGAGCTTGTACGCAGAGGCTACCAGAATGAAAACTTCATTCGCTATCAGACTCTTGGACTGGACGATCAACTTTTACAGGAATCTCAGGGGGCCATCGAGTCAAGCCTGTTGCGAGAGCAATATGGAAGAGCTTTATCCTTGCTGGAAGAACTCCTCGACGAAGTCCCGACTGAGAACTTGCAGGTTCGTGCCAAAATCCTCAGGCAGAGCATTGAAATTGCGCTAATCTCTGGAGACAAGGAGCGCTACGAACAATATTCCAAAGCTTATTTTTTAAACCTGGGTCAAACTCTGGCTATTTTCAGAAACAGCCAACTTATGGAGTTCCATAAGGCACGCGAAAAAATCTACCTGTTGCAAAGGCGGCTAGACTCAAGCCGTTCCGGAAGTCTTCTTACGATTTTAAAGGCTATTGAGTCAGGAGGACTCTCGCCGCGTGAGATCGTCACAGGTCTCAAAGCCAGTGCAAGTGGGCAACAACCTGTGCAAAGCAGTGATGGGTTCAGACCCTTGAGTCCAGATATTGAAGCCGCCACCGAGAAAGCCCACCGGCTATTTAAAAACTTTAAGCGCTAAGTCCTGACTTACAAAAAAAAATCTTGCCAGCCCTCAGTTTGTCTGATAGCATCCAAAACTGGCTTTATGGGGAGTCGTCAAGTGGTAAGACACATGGTTTTGGTCCATGCATTCGTGGGTTCGAATCCTACCTCCCCAGCTGCTTTTCCTGCGCCTCCAATGAAAAAATATTTCCTTGAAGAATCAGAATGAGGACCCTAGTATTTTTTCTGATTCTGTCCGTTTCTCAGGCAGGGGTCAAGGTACCCATCTTGGGACCTAAATCCTTTGAAACCGTCTGGGAGATCCGGCTTGAATCCGCATACCAGGCTCTATCCTCACAGGATTACATATCCGCAAGACAAAAACTGATTGACCTTCTGGAGACCCCAGCCCGCCCTGCCGCTCTTTATTATCTTGCCCAAACTTCTTTGCATCTAGAGCAGATCGAGCGAGCTTATGATTATCTAGGAAGTCTGCGTAAGGAAAGAGGGTTTCTGCAAGCTTACCGTCACAGTAAAGCTTCCTATAATATAGCCTTGGGACAATACTTCCTTCGCAGACGAAAATGGCAGCGGGCCTTTTCCCTTTTTGAAACTTCGCTCAACGAAAATCCATCTCAGGACCTCAGAGACTATATTTCCGAGATTTACTTGCACCGTGTACGCTTCATGCGTAGAGGCAAAGACCTGCGTCGCAAACTCAAGCTATTAAAGGACTCGCATAAGCTAAACGCATTCCACGAAAAAACCCTGTCAGAAATTTCTACTCTCTTGCTCAACGATAATCACTACAATAAGGCAGAAACCTATCTGGCCCAACTCGTGGATCGCTTCCCCAGTCGTAAAAATCGATTTCTTCTGGCGGTTGTCTACACCTACACAAATAAAATCCACAAGAGTCTACAAATCTTGGCACGGCTTAAAATCGAATTTCCAGAGGACCCGGAGATCTTGGAAAAACACCTCCAGATCCGCAAATATTTAAGCTTAAGCAGTGATGAGGAAGTGCCCCGAATCACAACCAACCTCCCTGAGCCAGAAGCCCCCGAAAATTCGGAAGAGTTGGATTTTAAGGAAAAAATGTCTGAACTTGAACGCTTCTACTCTTCCAGAGAATGGATCAAGGCCAGATCTCTGCTGCAAAACATGCGCAAAAAAGAAGCCGGTGACTGGAGATGGGTGCGTGAAACAGTCCACTACTATCAATTGCAAGGAAAGCACCAGCAGGCATTAGATTACCTGGAGGCTCATTCACTGCAGTTTGGGGACGTTTTCGAATTCAAACTGGAATACGCCAAAATCCTAGAGAAGCTGAACCACCCTAAAGCTGAAACCTATCTGGCCAAACAGATTGAGGCCAATGCCTATTCTGCGGATAAAATAGATCGTCTGCGTGAATTTCTGGGAAAGACCTATTTGAAGTCAGGCAATCTCGAGACGGCTCGCGAAATCTTCGAAGGCCTCCAACAAGCAGACGGCCCCAGAAAACACGTTGCACTGTTTTTTCTGGGGGTTTATTACGGGCAAATCAAATATTTTCAAAAAAGCCTTGAATATTACCAGTCTGCCCATGAAATCTCGCCCCGCAACCCTAAATACCTCCTGGCCATTGCTACGACTTTTCGCCAACTTGGCCTGGAGCAAAAAGCCAGACATTATCACAACAGGTTAGCGCATGAATTCCCAAATTCCAAGTATACGCGCTATGCAAGCCAGGTGTTTCAGACGCGCGATGCCCCTCCCCCGCAGGTCACTCTGGAACAGGACAAAGAAAAAGAGTCCTCGCCTCCCTATTTTCGAACCTTTCGATATCTATCCAGTAAGAAGCCGGATTTAGAGATTGAGACTGTCTTAGGCTTAATGGAGGCGACCCACCAATGGGACAATATGATCCAGACCCTGGAAACCTATCTCAAAGACCATCCCAACCGACCCTCTCTTGAGGAACGCCTGGAATCCCTATACAAAGCCTATCCTCATCTGGACTTTGGATTTGAACTACGTCTGACCGAATATGGAGATGAGGTAAAACGCCTCTGGGACAAGGGTCAAGTCCGTGAACTCGAAAGTTTTTATACGAAACTCCCCCCTACAGTTCAGATTCAGCCAGAACTAAAAATGGAAATGGCACGAGCTTTCCTGGATGACAAACGCCATGATTTTGCAGACAAACTCCTGGGCGAACTTGTAGAAAACTCGGATCAGAAAATTGAGGTTTATTCTCTCCAAGGTTATTCCTTTTTCATGCAAAAAAACTATGATCGGGCTCTCAGTTCTTACTACCAAGCTTTAAGTCTTGACCCTTCCAATGTCGCTCTTCTCTTCAAGTTGGCAGAGCTATTGAAAACCACCGGAGAGCTTCAGAAGTCGCGGCTCATTTACGAAGAGATCATCAAACTGAAGGTAGATGAAAAATCTGTGCAGGATGCCAGATTCTATTTTCGACAACTTGAAAAGCCTGGCCAATCGACCTCCACTACTGCAAAAAAGGGTTAAACCGCGTTCAATGGCAGTAGATATCTGCATTGTAGGCCTGGGAAATCCCGGCGATTCCTATCAGCTCAACCGGCATAATCTTGGTTTCATGGTTCTTGACGCTCTGGCGAAACGCTGGGTCCTCAATGATTTTACAAAAAATCGATACAACCGATCCCTGGAATCCACTACTGATCAAGGCAATAAAACCACCGTTCTTCTCAAGCCTCAGGTCTTTATGAACTTGTCTGGAGAGTCTCTAATTAAACTCAAGGGGCAGATAAAACCCGAGAAATTCCTGATTATTTATGATGATATTGATCTTCCTCTGGGTAGTTTTAGATTTCGAGCCAAGGGTTCTGCCGGCTCTCACAACGGGATGAAATCTATTATCAAAATACTGAGCACCCAAGAAGTTCCTCGCATTCGAATTGGAATCCGCCCTGAATTTCGCATCACTGACCTATCACGTTTTGTCCTGGGCAATCTCACCGCCTCGGAACAAACAAGGGTTGAGGAAATCATGCCTCAGATTTTCGAAGCCATTGACACCTGGATCACAAGTTCAGAGCTTTGAAATCCATCTTTTTTTAACCCATGATTGTAGAGGCTCTTCGCAAGTGCTATACTGGCTCTCAACCGGGTTCGGTATGGTTAAAACCTATCCAAAAACAATATGAGCGAACAACCAGCAGAAAAAAACCTAGAACAAGAAGAAGAGACCGCCGCAAACCTCGACGAAGATCTTGAGGCTTCTGAAGAAGACGACGGAGAAGACGAACCGTTTACCGGCAAGGAACTTTCAGAAGAAGATCAGGAAGATCTACGGCTCTGGGAACAGTACAAAATGAATGGCGATCCTAAAATGAGGGATC
>CAZRLV010000280.1:0-4978 GCA_964600955.1 uncultured bacterium | reverse complement strand
ATGATGTCGCTCTTGACTTTAATTTGACCGGCCGTCCCTTTCAGGAAGTTACGGACTCAGCCAGTGCTCTTCTCAATATTGAAGGAGACCGCTTCACCGGTAATTACCGTATTTTTGCAGCAAACCCAGATCAGACCGATCAGTTACGTGGAGCCGTGGTCTTTGCTGTTTTTGATTTCGATGATGGGATTCGCAATATCGAACTCGACCGCTTCGATGGTCAAGGCCATGTTCTTGTAGAAGAGGGTGAGGCCGCCGAGGGTGTGGAACTGGGTGAGATCGATTTCGGTGGCTTTCGCGATGGAAATATGCGGTTTCATTTCGCTGATGATGTGAATCAGCATAACGGTGATCGTGTTACCATCACTGAACTCAGGTGGGTTCTTCCAGGGGCAGCCACTGAGTTGACCACAACTGTTAATGTAGTCTTCGAGTTCAGTACTGAGCCTGTGGCAGGCAATCAGCCGCCTCCGGGGGATGGGTTCCAGGCTATTGGCGCAAAAACCGGTCTGGACGGAGATTTTGCTTACCTCGATATTTGGTTCACTCAGGATATTGATCCCGAATCCCAGGAATTCCCATATCTGATCCGACTGGAGCGTCATTTTGACCAGCCAGCTCCTGGAACTGCTGGAGATCCGGCTGGAACAGAACCCCATCAAGGTTTCATTGAGTTCCGTCCCATTGACCTCTTGCTTGATTCTTCAATGCCTAACAAGCTCAGAGCCTATTTTAGTAGGGCCGCAACACCTGCTGTGACAGCTACAGACGCGCATTTCAATATGATTATTGATGCGGACTTCGGTGGTCAGGTGCCAAAGGGGATTCGCAATACGGATGGCGAACTCCTTCATTTCGCATTCTTGAATGTAGGCAATGAGCCTATCTTTCAATCCGGGGACTTCTTGCCCTTTGATTCAAGCTTTGACTTTGTTTACAACCGCTTTAGCGACGGGCAAAGTACCACTTCAACTCCGTTGTCTCCGGTGGTTACCGCCAGCATGGAGACTAGCGGCGGCACTAGCAATCTTACCGATATTCGTGACGGGTCCATGATCCGGCGTTTTAATGTAATTGGTAGTGCTTTCGAATACTGTGGTGATGACAGTACAGCGGCCAGCCCTTGTGTCACTCTCTGGTGGTGGGACTCCACCGTGGGTTCGGTCGTTTCTCTGGGTAATGGTGATTACGTGCGGGTGGCCGACTTCATGGATGTATTTTATGCCGGAGGACTGGACTACCAGAACGCAGCCGTCTTGGAGTGGATTAGTCGCAACGGAAATACAGTAGAAAAAACCCACATGGTATTTGCCCGTGGTATTGGTCTGGTTCAGCACTTTACGGATATCATCAATACCGAGACCTTTAATTTTGAGGGCTTCTCGGGACTCGAACTGATGGGTTACAAGCATGGCAGTGTCCAGAGAGGAAACCTTGAAGGGCTCTCAGGGATTGAATTCACTGGAATTGAAGTTGATATGTCCTTTATTGTTCCAGAGGGTGAAAATCAAAAAGCTCTCGAAGAGGGGCGTTCTCCATATTCAATGACCTTTTTTCAAAGAAACCAGGTCACCGGCTTTGAGAGTCCTCTACGCTATAGCTTAAATGGTGCAGCAGAGACCACCGCGCCTCTTGAGGGTATTTTCCCAGGACATGAAAACACTTATAATCTTTTCTTCCCCAAGGCGACAACTTCCGGCCGTGATGGGATTCTTCCTTTCCAGGGTGGTTATAACATCATTGCCCGCCTGACAGATGGTAAGAAGGATGATGAGCGCAATGTGGACTTGTCTACAAGCATGACATTTTTCTACTGGTTTATTGACTTCGCCCAGCAGGGTGGAGAAGGGTCACCACGTTGGCATGATGGTGAGCTTGGTTCTTTCTTGATGAATGATCGTCTAGGCCCTGGAGATCCTAACTGGGATATCAGGATTGAGAAGGACGAGACAGACCCAAATCAGCCTATGATGAATCTAATTCTTCAAGGGGCTAGAGAAAGCGGAGGAAACTCCAATCGTCTAATGCGCCGTGTTGAGGACGAATTTGGCTTCAGGGATGCCCGTTCACTTCCCGGGGCTGTGATAACAACCAATGGACTGCCTCATCAGCAGGGGGATAACGCCCTGATGATGGTGAACGAGGAGCTTCAGGCCCATCCAGGAAACCTCTATCTGATTAAGATTCCTCAGGCCGATCGTCAGAGGGTCATCGGTGGGTCTCCCACCGGTGACATTTACGCCCTGGTGCTGGTAAAAGACGTTGACCCATTTAGTGGGTTTATTGAGGCGGATTTTGCACTTTCATCAGAGGTTGGTCCCGAGGGTGTCAATTTCTTTGATCGACCGGTGAATGATCATGACCCGGAGTTCTTCAAGGATGAGGGTCCCAAAAATGAGGTGCCGCGTCGTGGACTTTGGGCTCGAATGAGCGAGGATCGCTGCCTGGATATGGAGGTGGACCCCTTTGATTTCGCAACCGGAATCTGGGATGAAAATCGACCTTTTGATGCTTGTGCCGCAGTGCCTGGTGAGGCCGATCTTTCGGTTGATCGCTTTAGAACCGTAACCGACGATAACTTCACTTCTCTCAATGAATTTCATGGATTGGTGGAACTGGTTATTACGGTTCCGGGAGGCTATGAGCCCACACCATTACTGGTCAGGGAGCATAGTGATCTACCTTTTGCCGTGCATCCATCCATGCTGGTGAATCAAAGCTCTCAAACGACCATGGCTTTCAGGTTCCCTTACAGTATCTTTTTTAATGATAGTGACGGAGTGGCTCGTTGTGATGGCGGGATGCCGTTTGTTGAGCGTAGCTATTACGGTCGTGAGGCCGGGCAGGATGGCAATGACTTTATTTTCCAGTATGGAATCTGGCTCAATCTTCATGGGGACTCCAATCCTGCCGCGACCAGTGCGGCGGGTACGGCAACGCCTTTGCAGGCTCCTACCTCACTTGATGATTGTATCGATCGGGCCCGGCCTATTATGGACTTTCAGTATGACTACTACGCAGCCACACGCTTTGTAGCTGATCTGCCGGGGATCCCCCATAGAGGCGATTTTAGCGGAACGGGCCGTAGCCATCCTTTGGCTGCTATGGGAAGTATTCAGCAACTCATGGACTATCAAAGTGACCCGGCTAATCCTGATAACGAGCAAATCATGGATTGGCAGGCGGCTGCCATGGCCGTTAATCCTACCATGATCGTCACCTTTGTTGAGCCTTGCCATGATCGGCCTAACGATCCAACTTGCCAGGGATCCAAGCGTTTTCGACTGGAAGCCGGGGATGGCAGATATGAGTACTGGGGTACCAAGGTCGACTTTCATGTGGATGGATTCGATCCGAATCATCCCCTGGATTTCGTCATCGAGGCAATCTTGCCTGGCAGTCATCGTCAGCGACAGGTGACCACCGCCGCCTCTGAATTTCGCATGGGACTTCTCAGAAGGCCTTTGGACAGGACGGAACAGCCACTGGCAGTGCAGCAGGTTCGGTTCAGGATCCTCTGAATATTATTTTTGGTCCGCAGTGGACTCCGTTTAACTCCATGACGGTAGATAAACTTTATCTGTCCTTGCCGCTGACACGCATGGCGACCTGGACAAACCTCAGTACGAGCCTGGGTTTTGAGCACGGTGAGAGGTTCGAAGCACCAAGGTTTCATGTGGATTTTGATCCTTCCACTCAGGCTACTGGGTTTGCAACCTCAGATTTGACTGCCAATTACTACACATTGACCGTTGAAGGCGACAGCGAAGTACTTGAGCTGCTAGCTACCGCCGGAAGCGATCCTGTAGTTGGAACTTGGGTATTCTTTTCCAGTGATCAGACTACCGAAACCGGGTCTTTTGAGAGGGCAACGGATGGACATGTTGTGGCTGACACACCAGATGGCGATGAGAGTGTCTATAAGGTCGGAAGTGGTTTTAATATTCCTCAGTTGGACGGTCAGGATATTCCGGGTGTTATTTTGGTCATGCTTGGAACGGATGATCCTGGAAAATTCGAGCCGGAACTCTGGTTCCCCAATCAGGGAGACCGGGATAATTTCCGAGATCAAAAGCTATTCGAGCAGACATTTGGTGGTGGAGGAAATCAAGGTGGGGGCAATCAAAGTGGACCTTCGACATCTATGGATCAAATCGAGGAGGAATTCAGGGTCATTGGTGTGGATGCCGGGATCTCTCCGGGAGACGCTTTGAAAATCCAGTTCAGCCATCCTCTGCCAATGAACGCAGGGGGTATGTTCATGCCAGCGGATCCCACAAGCTTTTCCTCAATTACTAGTGAGGAGACGCTCACCGGGGTATTTGGTCCCGGGAAGTTCCTGATTTTCAAGGACCTGAGTTTTGCCGAGACCTTTAAGATTTTTGATTGGGAGCCTTCAGGTCCAAGTTCAGTTGCGACCTTCGTGGCATTGATCAAGGCTCTCTCCACAAACGGTAGAATCGTGGACCTTGGAGATACGACCAGTATTAGTTCTGATTTTTGGGTGGAAAATGCAGGTTCTGCCATTGCAATGACCCACCATGACACCATTGAGGTGCATGGCCTGGGCGGTGCCCCAACTGCCGGAGGCCATAACTACTTTATCTGGGTCAGCCCCTTCATGTCTTTACCGGACGATGATCCAGCCAGCGCAGGTAGCACAGACCCAAGCAGTGGAAACGATGAAGATCCTGAATGGCTTTTTGGGGCACACGGGTTCGGTAAGGACATCAATATGGCGCTCTATAGCCAGGATTTTACCGACCCGGATTATTTACTGCGTCAAGTGGATCTGCCAGGTGACTTCTCCTCGTATTTCAACACTGAGCGTACTACGATGAGTATTCCGGTCCAGACGCCCAACACGCATACCATTATGCGTACCATTGATACTCCAAACCCGGACTTCCTTGGAAATAATGGATTCACTGCCTCAATGGTAGAAGTGGGATTTGGAGGCGTTACATTTGCAAACCTT
>CAZRLV010000279.1:3986-4983 GCA_964600955.1 uncultured bacterium | reverse complement strand
CTGGTCAAGCCAGAGGATGACAAGGATGGGGGAAGGAACTAGAGAACTATTGGAAGATTTGGAGAAGGCACAGTGGAATTGGGAAAGAAAAGAGGAAGATGGATTCCAGATCAAGTCTGGAATGACGGGAGGCCGCGTCAACCTGAACCCCCACTGCGTCATCCTGAACTTGATTCAGGATCCAGGGGTTAAGCCACGTGACCTTGTAATGAAAGAGAGGATGGATCCTGAATCGAGTTCAGGATGACGGGATTAAGGATGGTTCCCCTGGTCAAAAGGTCGAAAAATTATTCGGCCCGCTTCGCGGGCTTTTTGGTTTAGGAAATGCAAGAGCCTTGTCCACACGTGCCAATATCACGGTGTTCGCCATCGGTTCATCCTTCAAGCGGTTCAATGAAGCCTGCACAGAAGTTAAACCATTTTCATCGTGCTCTTTTCTCGCCAACTCTAAATTACGCTCCAAACTCTCTACCCTTCTATAAAACCCAGCGTAATCCATAGTACGATAGTGGATCCTTTCTCATCTGGGGGCTCTGGTTTGACAGGCTTCCTTAGAGGAAAGATAGTTGAACCTAGCAACTCACCCACGGACTCCACCTCTTTTTCAACACCACTTAGACGAGCATACCCGTTGGTATATTTCCAGGCTCCAATCAATAAGGCGTGGCTCTGCTCATAATGGAAAATTTCCTTGCTTGATGAATCCATTCTCTTTTCGTACTCGTACTCCCAAAAAATTCTGTCTCACTTAGCCTCCAAGGTCCTCTAGCTTGGAGTTAACAACCTCAGCTCGGGTTTGGTAGGAGCGGTGGCCCAGGAATTTTATTAGCTTGGAGATTAGCTCCACTTTTAGGGCGTCTTGTTTTTCAGGCAGAATATGGACCAGACGGATCAGGTATTGATCTATGGGGTTGGTCACGGTTTGGGAGGTTAGCTCGATCATGGCCGCGAAATCCGCTACAGTTTGTTCGGGCTTTTTTAGATCGAGAAAGAGTTC
>CAZRLV010000279.1:0-3976 GCA_964600955.1 uncultured bacterium | reverse complement strand
TAGCGCGTCAAAGGTTTTGACTCGCAGACTTCCGATGGAGCCTTCCGGTTTGGCTTTTTTTTCGTGGGCGAAAATCTTGGTGGTCCAGATGGGATGGGTCCAGAGACTGCTGTCTGTAAATAAAGGCGAATACGCTGTTTGAGAGGTTGACTGAAGATTGGTCTGCAATCCTTTGGGGAGATGTTCGGGGCCTATTTCTCCTCTTGTTTCAGGGAAAAGCGCTACTGCCGTCTCCACCATACCATCGATGACTCTCAGATTTCCCTCGACGGGTTTATTCATAAGCTGGTCAAAGAGTTTTGCGCCGTATCGAAGATTTTTTTTCTTGTATTTGCTTTTATGCCGGTTCAGGATTATTTCCAGGATTTTCTTTTTATCGTCCTCGGTTCTCTGATGAAAAGGAGGTATTGGGATATCCACACGAAGGATCCTAAAATAGAGATCCGCGCGAAACTTCCCCTCCTGGACGCGCATTAGCAGGTCTATATTGGTGGCAGAAATCAGGCGAAAGTCACTTTCAAGCACCTCATCACCTCCCACTTTTTGATATTGGTTGTCCTGAAGCACTCGTAACAGCTTGACCTGATGATCAAGGCGCAAATCACCAACCTCATCCAAAAAAAGTGTTCCTTGATGTGCACGGGAAAAATAGCCTTCCCTTGCTGCGACACCCGTACCAGCCCCCTTTACTGCACCGAAAAACTCAGCTTCAAACAAATCCGGAGGAACCGCGCCGCAGTTTACTGCGATGAACTGGCGCTTTTTACGGGGGCTAAGTTCATGCACTTCTCTGGCCTTAACTTCTTTTCCAGAACCCGTAGGTCCCGTAATAAGTACCGGTAGTTCACTCTGTGCAATTTTTTTCAGCTGTTCATAAGCAGACCCAATATCTATCCGAGTATACTCCCCCTCCAATTCTTTGATTTTTTTGGTTTGTCGCTTGATCTGATGGTCTTGACGCTCAATAATCTGATCTTTGTCCAGGTTGCCAAGAAGAAGCATCAGCCTTGAGAATTCCCATCTGGCGGCAAAAGTATTCATCTCCCGTCTTAGTACCCTGTTTTTAGAAAAAATATCGATAAGAATACTGGTATGTGGCAAATCGCCAAGGTCTTCATCGGTGTCCATGGCACCCGAGAGAATCACTACCGGAGGGATTTGTGATGAAGACCCTGTTTCGATATTATGCCGGTTCATCCCATCTAATTGCGTAAGTAAAAACAACCCAAAGCTAGGCTCGTCATACCACTCAGGAAAAGAAAGGTCGAGAAGCATGAGATGCGAGCTGATTAGAGAATCATAGAATGCTTTTTGCAACCCTGCCCCAGACGGGTCCAGGATTTCATTCCATGCGGTGAAAATATCAAACTCCACCTCATGCCCAAGATCTTCAAGCTCTTTCTCACAACGCGCCCTGAAAAAGGCGAAGGCCTCGTTCCGGCCTTCATCATCAGCGATCAGTATTTTAAACTTCATTTCATCCATCCAATCAGCTCGGTTTTGGCCTGGTGAACTGCCACTATATCTTGACCTGAGGCCCGGGTTTCAATTTCGCTCACACAAGCATCAATGGCCTCTACCATGGTTTGAAATACAGCCTCTTCAGCCGCCCTTTGCATGGACCTGAGTTTTCTTTGGCGTTTAAGGATGATCTCAAAGCGACGTAAACAGCGGTTTCTAGCTGAACTAGCCATAGGTAGCGCAATTAAGGCTGAGAGTAGATTTCGCTCGAGGCTGAAAAGTGACCTGAGCAAGTCATCCTCAACTGTAATGGTGTCAAAAACCGCCGGCAGCTCATGGTACTGTGCCAGGCCCAATTCAATATTATTTAATACCTTATGAATTTGAGCGTAGAGATCATATAAAATACGATAATCAAAACTCATCGGGTACCCCCCAACCACTGCCTTAAATCCTCCGGTTTCCCACTCATTTTCACTTCTGCGCCCTTTCGATTACACCAGGCTTCCCATTGATCTTGTGTATCTAAGTCTGAGGTATACAGAAAAACGCTTGCTTGATGTGATTTTTCCGTGATCTCAGCTAAATCTTCGATTTCACTCTGTGCAAATTCATCTGAAGGAGATAAAAGGTAGTTTGCGTCTAACACTACTCTTTGGAATTGGGTCTCTGATAAGACATCAAGGGCTTCCTGCTGGGATTTGACATGCACAAAGGTCAACCCCTCCAGGGCCGTTTTAAGGGTCTTGAATTTTTGTTCAAATTCATCTTCCACAATGAGCAAATCTTTTGCTTGAGACTTAGCTTGAGTCGGGGCCTGTACTACGCTCTTTTTGGGAGCCTGACTCCAAACCAGTCTTGATTCAACCCCGTCTTCTAGGTTTTGTAAAAACATGCGGCATCTTAAACCCGAGAAGACCTTCTCTTCGATATCCCAGAGCTTACGGATGGAATCAATCAGCGTGGGATAGCCCGTAAATCGCCCCTTTCTTTTGGCGAGTGCATCGGCATCACCGCCGTTGATCATCTCAATCACCGCCTCGGGACAGGCCACACCTCGATTTTGAAACCGCAGACTAATGGGACCGCCATCGCCGCTTAAATCCAGGGACATTTTCACCGAAGTTCCATTGGCCGCTCTGGCGTTATTGATCGCGTTTCCCAGCCATTCTCTAATAACTTCGCCCAGATCATCGAGGTAGTTCTTGAGCGCAGACCCATGAATAGAAACCTCCCTGATTCTGATTTTTATAAACACATCCGCTGGGATAGCTTGCGTGACTTGCCCTATCTCAAGTGCCTGCATCTCTGGTTCATCCAGAATTTGTCTAAGAAAGTAACCCAGATTAAGATGCAATGATGAGGGTGCCAGCATCAAAAAGGCTTGTTTATTAGCAGAGCTAATACCCGCTTTGCTCTGAGCCATCGTTCGCAAAAGCGAAGCAAGCTCACGACAATTTGCACTTAAAGATTTGAACTGCTCATTTCTTACCTGCACAAAAAGACAGCTATCTTTTGATTTGACCATAGCCGAGATATTTGCGTTCAATAGGCACAGCGCAGGGGACAGTTTCTCGACGTAGACGGGGTCCGTTGTTTTGGTGGCGTGTTCCTTGGTACGGTGCTGATCCAGGCAGCGTAGCGCCTTGAAAACTTCGACATCGCGCTCGATAGCATCTGCTATCGCACCCGGGTTCGGGTCTGAGTTGGGCGGCGCTGTTTTCTGCGCAGAGGATTTATTTCGGCCCGGGTATGCCAGAGTGAGCAAGACCCCACCGCCGAGAAAAACTACGAGTAGCCAGGGCCAGTAGGCGCCTGATTTAGGGGTATGGGTTTGCTGCTGCGCTAAGGAGGCTACGCTGTCCGTCCCAAGACAAACTTCGCGCAAACGGACCGGTACGGGTTGTCCCGCCCCAGAGCCTACACTAGCCCCCAAACATCCCTCGCCTTCATCAGAGCTGAAATGAAATCGTAAATCAAGGGTGAGATCCACCAATCCCAGGTGCTCTAGCTGATTTCTGACATAGATCAAGTCCTTATTGGCAAATACCTTTGCGGCCAAAAGATTTTCGATTCTTGAAATAAAGGTTTTCTCCTGCTCAGGTGAGAATCCAGCCGGAGGGTAGATGACAAAATCAATACTTAATGCCTCTTTCTCATTTGCAATGAGAAGTTTGTCAATCAATGGCTGCTGAACTTCCAGGCTGCCCACAACTTGCTTTTCCAAAAGGCTAAGGTTCTCCGGGGCAAGAGACTGAGCCATGCAGACAGCTATTGCAGAAATAAAAACGATCAAATTGAGGAAACGAATCATATTTTTTTACTTGCGTTCAATTCCAAGTCTTGCCTCATACTCTAACCACCCATGGCCCCGTAAACCAAAGAGCTATCCATGGCAAGATGGATTCCGAATCTCCGTCCGGAATGACGATGGTGATGGGGCCGTCAGCCTCCCCACAACTTCGTCATCCTCCGGCTTGACCGGGGGATCCATCTTTGAAATCAAGAATCATAG
>CAZRLV010000278.1:0-4998 GCA_964600955.1 uncultured bacterium | reverse complement strand
TCAGGGTGAAAATGGCGGATCATCTCCTTATATGCTTGTTTTATAACCTTGTCTGGATCTGTTGGGTGGCAACCAAGCATATCGTAGTGCCAGTGTACATTAATGTCCGGGTTTGATTTACTTTTATCCGACTTGCTATTTTTTTGGGACCCACTTGTACGGTCAAGAAAAATTCTTTTATTTTCATCATATACTTCGGGCTGAATTTGTAGATATGCGGCTAAGTTACGAAGGATGTGGTCCTCTTTTTTGTCTAATACTCCATCTGCTAGCGCTAGTTTCCATAGTGCATGGTAAAAATCTTTGCGCCCACTCATATCTGGCCCAATTTGGTTCGCATATTTCCCCAAACCTAGTTGATTAAACATTTCTGAAAAAAATACGTTTGCAAATTCATAATTGGCAGTTTCGGCTTTAATGTAGTCCTGGGCAAGGGCGTATATATCACGCGGGTCTGATTTTGCAGAGTTGAAGGTCAGCATCATTAACTTCATCTGCCTAGGTCCCCAATCCCAATTTTTGACACAAGACACCCATTGATCGATTTCGTCCTTTGTAATTCTCCCATCAGATTTAGCTACTCTTGCCGCAATGAGAGTTTTGATTTTTATATCTTCAGCAAACAGGTCCCAGCCAGACTGAAATCGACCCTTTAATTCAAAAAAGATAGATTTTTGTAAGCTAAGGTCTAAAGATAACTGCTCTAGTACCCTTTCCTCACTAGGGGCTAGTTCTCCTGAAGCCCCCGTCATTACCCAGAAAAAAATATACAACTCAGATATGGCTGCTTCTGATTCGGGTCCAATAAATTTGGCGATTTCCAGGCATAACTCACTCGCTAGGATCTCTATCGACTCTGAGTTTTTATCATCATGAAAGATTTTGTAAAGAGGTTCTCTTTTTTTATCAGGCAGTCCAAAAAAGGAAAGAATTACATCAAGCCCTTTCGCCTCTTCAGTATTGATTGGACCATCGCAGAGAGAGATTTTGCTAAAAATAGATGCGACGATCGTTCCTATTCGTAGTTGAATATTTTCCTGCTTGTCATGATAGTGCAGGAGACTATCGTAATTGGATTGCGGTATTTGGAGGAGAGTAGGTAATTCGGTTAAAAACCTTCCCTGAGGCGACATAGTTAAATGATCAACCCAAGACTTGCCCTCGGGAATGCTCATCATCTGGCATAACAATTCGTAACAGGATTCCCGTCCCTCGATGTTAGCAGAGTATTTAACATCCTCAGCAAGGTCATACATTGTTTTAGAACCCCATCGATCTCCTAAAAAAGCCTGGTGGATTAATTCAGTGCCAGCTTCATCAAGGCCTAAAGGTTGGATCACTTCGCTCCAGCGATTCTTCGCCACTGTATCAATAGGTGACGCCATTTCCATGAAAGCGCGAGACAGCAGCGCAAAGGGCACAAATGGAGGTTCCTCTGGGGCGATCTGGATCAAAGGAAAATCGTCAACGTATTGAGAATTCCATTCAGCTAAATAATGTTCGCCATCTCTAGCCCAAACACTTGGCTCGGAGTAGCGCAACCAATTATAGGTAATTATCAAATAAAGTCGCTGGGTAGTTTTGTCTCCATCTGAAAAATCATCAAATTCTATTTTCACCTGGGCCTCAGTACGTAAATCTGAGATAGACTGGTTATATTCAAAAACCATTCGTTCTCTTACATCAGTAGCCAATTCAGGTAGCACCACATCGCAAAATCCACAAAACAACTCACCCATTAGATCTGTGATATTGCCTCGGTTAGACTGTGTGATCTTACCGCATGCACGTGCAATTATATCTCCTGCAATAACTGGGTCATTATGGTAGTACGTCACCCTGCGGGGAGGTTCTTGTCTTTGTTTTTGAGTGTACTCTGCTATTCTAAATGGGTTGTTATCAGCCACCGATTCAAGCTCGTCGATAGCATCGAGAGCATGATTGAGTCCTACTTCTGCACGTGCTTTGTTATAGCTCTCCCACCCTTTTGCACTCGCAGTAACTGCACCAGTCAGTAAAAGGAATGCTTCGCCAACCGCTGCCCAATCAGTTTTCTGAGTAGAAAAGTCGCCGACAAAAGCCCCCCCCATCCACTCATCAAAAGACTTATTTTTCTTAAACATTGACAGTATGCGACCGTTAACGTTTTCTAAATGGGCCTTTGCCTATCGAGTCTAGCTCGTCTAGGCCATCAAGCACATGCCTGTGTGCTTTTTCAGTTCGTGTTTTATTGTAGGTTTCGACACCTTTTGCTATGCCTGCGGCTCCACCAACAGCTCCAAGGAATACCTTGCCCCAATCTGTTTTCTGTGTCGAAAAATCACCTTTGAGAGCACCACCTAACCATTCGTTCAAAGATTTGCCTTTCTTAAACATTTAGTATCCTTCCTTTTAAAAAATCAAAGTACAATTCAGTAAGTTGCTGACAGTTCAGAGCGATAACTTTCTACCATGCATTTTAAATCATTCCGTAGTACAACAGCTGTACTCGTGATTGAATTCCGCGCTACCTCAACATCCTCGGGTGGTAATTCAGCTATTAATTGCCTCCACTCCCTAATTTGCGGGTCAACCGTGTTTGCTCTATATTCCAAGAACTTATTTTCATATTCACGACTAATCGCAGCCCGTCTAAGATTTTTTGTAATTGACAGGACATCGATGATGGTAGCACTAGCCGGTTGATTTGCAGCTTTTTTCATTTCATTTTTTACACAGTGAAAGAGAACCTTCAATACACCAGAATAATCCATAACAATTTGGTTATGCTCAATCCAAATTAGGGTCTTAAGCTGTTCTGAAAGCTCATCTGTCTCAACTAAGTCGTGGGATCTTTGAATTATTTCTCTTTGCATAGTGCCTCTTTTACCTGAAAGACTTTCTGGGTAATTTTGAATGATTTTCTTGGGTGCAACTCTTGATTGGCCAGCTTAAGCGCTAGGGGCGTTGCAAGAACGGCAATAGCGTTTGCCACGTCAGGTCCCCTAAAAATGGAAAGCGATGCAAGCGACGAAAGAGATGAGACCTCTTGTATGGCAGATCTACGGGTGGCTTTAATTCTTACAAACGGGTCATTATCGATGCAGTATTCAGTGGATTGCTGGGCTTTCGACACATTGTCAAAAAAATCATGAGTCAGTTGTTGGAGAGTCACGCCAGCAATGGAAAGGTTAAATGATAGCTGTGAATTGCTTTCAGAGGCGAGATCAATAAGGTTACCTATTTCAGCATCGGACAATGCTAGACATTGACCTACTTCCTTGGCACGGTTGCGGTTATTCGTGTTCTCTAGATCGACTGATAGGACAATATTTCTAAAAAAATTGTAGGTATCCCCCTCTAGGCAAGCAAAATAAGACCCCAATGAGGATAGATTTGCGTTAGAAAACTCGCTGTATACGTTAGAAATTTCCTCGGCGCTAAATGGATACCCTGCTTTTTTGTGCAGTTTATAGACTCTATGATAGGCGTTTAGGGTGAGGTCTTGTTCGATGTAGGCAATCGCGGCACTGAATCCTGTGATTAAGTTACTAACCCTTCTTTTCTGGTGTACGCGTTCAAGTAGTAACAACATAAGATCGGGGCCGAGCCTCATAAGAAGGCTTGCACCAAACTTTTTTATACCAAGTTTGCGAAGATGTGCCTCGTGCTTTGCATTTGATAGGAGTCCTGACTTTTCAAAAAAATTTAAGGAACTATGAAATTTGTCATTTTCTCTTTGCTCGACAAAACCAGTTACCAGATTTGCTAAATTAGTTTTGGCTTCCTCATATCCTTCGCTGTTCTTGATGGAAGAATAAATCCCATGAAGGCTGAGTCCGTCAGCAAATTCACAGCAAAGCCCTCCAGCTGAGACTAGCTGCTCACTTGGTAACGCTGGATAGTTGCTCAAAAGATCCGTCACAGAAAACCTTTCAGGTGGACAAACAAACACTACAACCGTTGTATGTGGTTTTATGAAAAACCGCATACCCAACTATAGTAGTATACAAATCTCATTTGTTTGTGTCTACTAGCTAGTTCCCGGTGCCCTGAAAATACAAAACGAAAAATAGGCGGCTTTAAGCTACGGTGTTTGTCAACGTAGTTGTCCTGTTTAATCAAGCAAAATAGCCTTTTGCATCAGCATCTGATTGTTTTGATAAAACGGCACATCCGTATTTCCAAGTACAGAGGGTGGCAGGTTGGCCAACTCATTTAGATTGTCCAGGGGTACGATGACGTTTCTGGCACCGTTTTCGGACAGCATCGTAACTTTGTCTGCAAAGTTGCTCGCACGCTCTATGGCGCCCCCTACAGAAATGTTCCCAAGGACTGCCAGACCAGGTTTTAGGTTTTTCTTGTATAGCGCGGATACGATGGCCAAATAAACAGCGGCACCTATGCCTGATGCGAGGGCCGTCCCAAGAAGTGTTTCCGACATGTATCTAGATTTGGCACAGCATAGGCGTGGTAGCGATCACGATATTGGTCGGTTCTTCGAACCTTTTTTAGCCCCGGAGCCACTTTGTTTAGACGCTTTCCGAATTCAGCCTTGGCAAGAGATCTGGTTTTCAGGTGCTGGCAGTGATTGTGGTACTGTTCAATGAGTTTTTCCGTATCAATTTCCCCTCGCCAGACCTTGTGTTCAGCGTCTTGTAGTAGGTCAAGCCAGAAGAGCATAAAAGGATCTAGGGACTGTAGTTTTTGGTCCAACAGGGCATTGGTTTTCGGCCTTTTGCGGAGGTTTACTCCGGTGAGATCTCGGTTCATGAGAAAGTGCATCAGGGCCTCATACCCCCCATTTTCCATTTGCTGATATAGGTCCGTGAAATAGTTTGGTTCCTCGGGCTTCGCGGGGATGTCAATCACTACGAATCTACGATCGTCGATACCTGCTGGAACGGCCCATTCCTCGTTCGTGGCCATCAGAATCCGGCAGTAATTTGGTATTTGAATTGCGTCCTTCCCTTTTTTTTCAAGAATTTGAGTTTCTTCGGTAATCCTTGCCTTTAACAC
>CAZRLV010000277.1:0-5021 GCA_964600955.1 uncultured bacterium | reverse complement strand
TGGATGAGAAGTATTTGTAAGAAGAAGGAATCAGAGGAATTGGGGGAAGGAACTACAGAACTATTGGAACTAAAGAATTAGAGGAATGGGAAAAGAGAAGAGGAAGATGGATCCCCCGATCAAGTCGTAGAATGACGTTATCTGTGGGCTCCACCCTATGGCTCCTTAACTAAACACCACTGCGATCAAGCCTGAGGATGACGATTATTATGGGGAAGAGGCTGACGCAGTTGAGACCTTCTTGTTCATTCCTCGGATTCCTCTGCTACCTATGATCCCTCTGATTCATGGCCTTTCTTCATTTACATGTCCTCAGTAAAAACTCAATTAAGAACGGTTTTTCTGGTAGGTTTGTGCTTTGGTAGCGGGATTGGAGCTTTACGGTTTTGCGGATGGTCTGGCGAAGTTCTTGGAGGGAATACAGCCTTTGCTGGTAGAGTAGTTTGGCCAGGTAGTAATCACTTCTGAAGGTTTTGGAAAATTCCTTTTTCTGGGCCTCATGGACTTGAGTTTCAAAATAATCCCGGATCTCTGCCATGGTTTGTTTGCGTTGATGCCCCTTTAGAGTTAGATAGGCATGTGAGAGTTTAAACAGCCTGAGTTCTTCATGGCGTTCAATATTTTGCTTGAGGAGCAAGAGTTTGTGAAGATGGCCTTTAATCAGCGCTGTCATTTGAATGGGCTCATGTGTACCCGCTGCTTCCAGACGGGCAAATTCTGCCAGGGTACGATGGATTTTACGCACTCCCACCCCATCGAGAAAATTGAAGGGTTTCTGCTCGCGATCAGAGAACAAGGGTAAAACATTCTCAATGCGGTAATTTTTTGTTTCGGGTTCCAAAAAGAGCTTAAGTTTTTCAATTTCAGAAAAAAGCCTCAAGGGCTTCTCAAAATATCTTTCCGCCAGTTGACCGGATAGGTAATGATTTACAGGCAGTTCCTCACCTTTCATATGAATTTGGATGAGCTGCGATAGCTTCTGCTGATTTAATGACTCAGCACTGACGGTAAATTCTTGAATCTGTTTTACTGGTTTTTGCCTTCCTCCCAGGAAGAATAGATAGGTATCTGATTTGTTTGCGGGTGAGGTTGCGACCTCAAACAAGGTTTCCAATGCGGCTTTGTCGAGTATTTCCAGGTCTTCTACGCGGACCAGACCAGGCTTTGAAAAAAGTCTGGGATTTTTAAGAAGATCCAGTAGATCCTCGAACTTTAGTTCCTGCAGGGAGATTAAACGAGTCTCGGTTTTGGGGTTTTCCCGTCTGACCAACTGCACTAGTTTTCGATAAAAAAGTTCACGTTGAAAAAGGCAGTTACCCTGGAAAAAGAAACTACTTCTCTTGGGGGGAGGGGTGAGGTTAAAAAATTCCAGTAGTTTCAAGGTCTCAGGACAATCTGATATTTCTGGTTGAGGCAATCCAGTATTTTTTGAATGGACTCTCCCATTTCCTCTTCAGACAGAGTCTTGTCCTCGCCCCTAAAGACGAAATGGATTCCCAGGCTCTTATTTTCGATGGGGATTTCCTTGCCGGTGTAGAGATCAAAAACATAATGGCTTTCGAGGGTAGGCAGTTCAAGTTCACGGATCGAGTCTAAAATATCCGAGGCTGGGAGGTTCCGTGGAGTAATCAGGGCGAGTTGCTTGTCGGCTGAGGGAAACTGTGGGATTTCCTGGAAGGCAAAGTCTTCTGATCCAGTGCCAAGCAATGGATCTAGATGAATTTCCATCACCGAGAGTGGGAAATGGATTTTTCGCTTTTTCAAATAGCGGGCATTGACCATTGTTAAAAATCCGAGCCGCCTGTCCTCGTAAAAAATATCGCAAAATTGGCCGCTGTCCCATTTGGGTTCAGTGCACTTGCCTGGCTTGAGGTCTAATTTCACTCGATAAGCTTCTTCCAATCCCTCAAGAACGCCCTTCATTTCAAAAAAGTCTGCCGTTTTGGATTTGTTTTTCCAGTTTGATTCTTGGAGTCCGCCGGTGAGGACACCCAGATGCATCTCCTCTGTGTGAATCTCAGAACTTTCAGAAGGTTCCCCTAAAAATACGGTGCCGGTTTCAAATAGCCCCAGTCGATGATTTCTTTGACTGCAGTTTTGTACGGCTACCTTCAGGAGGTTCTGAGAAATGCCGGTTCTGAGCTCACGCATATCCTCCGCCATGGGATTCATGAGTTTTACGGAAGGTTCAAGGCTTTTGGCAGAGAAGGAATAGGTAATGCACTCTTGCAGACCCATGGCTCGCAGTTCGTCCTTGACCCTCGTAATCCCGGATTCCTCACTGGAATCTTTTTGATAGTTCAGAGTAACTTGCGGCGGTTCAAATGGAATCTCATTCAAGCCATGAACTCTGGCTAATTCTTCAACGAGGTCGATGGGCCTTTCAAGGTCTGGACGAAAGGAGGGGGGAACTACCTTAAAGATTTCCTCTGAGTCATGCGAGACCTGGCAACCCAGTCGGGTGAGGCATTCCTTGCTCCAGTCCGGACTGAGTTGGATGCCGAGAATTCGTTCGGACAGGCGGGTGTTAAAGAGAATCTCGTGACCCGCTAATGGGACCGGGTAAAGATCCAAAAGCCCCTGATATTCTCCCCCGGCCTGCTTTAAGATTTGGTCAATGGCATGCAGGGCCAGTTTCGGAGGCGTTTGCGGATCCATACCCCGTTCAAATCGGTGCGAGGCATCCGTATGAAGCCTGAGGCGCTTGGCGGATTTTCGAATGGTTATGGGATCAAAATGTCCCACCTCAAGAAATAGATTGCGGGTTTCTCGTGTGACCTGGGTTGATTTTCCACCCATGATTCCGGCAATCGCTACAGGCCCCTGTTCATCACAAATCAATGGGTCCTCGGCTGTGAATTCCCGCTCAACATCATCGAGGGTTACCAGCGTTTCGCCGGGTTTCGCAGAACGGATAATCACTTTGTCTCCAGCCAATTGATCCCCGTCAAAGGCATGCATGGGGTGACCGACTTCCATCATCAGGTAATTGGTCAGGTCCACGATATTATTAATGCTTCTCAGGCCTAAGTGATGCAGGCGCCTTTTAAGCCATTCGGGTGAGTCTCCAACGCAGACATTTTGAATATAGGCTCCCACATAGCGGGGGCAGGCCCGTGGGTCTTCAATCTCAATACTGAATCTTTGTAATGGTTTTTTGGTGCTTTGGGGCGTCGGGATTTGGGGTTCAAGGTCTAGTTTTAGAGCAAGTTCTCTTAAAATCCCGTAGATTCCAAGACAGTCCGGTCGATTAGGCCCCAGAGACAGCTCAATGACTGAATCCTCCTGTAGGCAGGAGCGCAATGATTGACCCGCTGCGAAACTTTCATCTAGAAGCCAAATTCCCTCACTGTCTTCGCCGACCTGGAGTTCCGCTTCAGAGCAAAGCATGCCCTGGGAATACACTCCTCGCACGTCGCGGTTTTCAACCCTGCCCATGGGTAAGACGGCACCTTCCAGAGCCACGGCTACATGCGCCCCCTCATGAACATTTGGGGCGCCGCAGACAATATTGAGTGCGCAAGTCTGGCCGGTGTCTACCTTACAGACTTGAAGACGGTCTGCTCCTGGATGTTTTTCAACTGAGAGAACTTTGCCGATGGTAACTCCCTCAAGACTGGGGAGAGTACTGCTGAGGCTTTCCACTTCAAGACCCAGATCTGTGAGAATTTCTACGATCTCCTCCGGTTTTTTGCTGGTATTGAGATATTCCTTGAGCCAACGGTAGGTAATTTTCATTTTTTATTGCCTCTTTTTTCTTCTCTAAAGCCCTTTTTAGCGCTGCGCAGCCAAGTATACCGGAAGAAAAAATAAAAAGGTTGAAACTTTTTTTCACCAATGGCGTATTTGCATGTAGAGATTGCCATAAGGTTGGCGGATCCCTTTGGAGGATATTATGAAAATCAAGCAAGGATTACGAAATTTGAAGTTCAGACCGGTTGTTTCCGGGATTTGTGTGGTGACTTTGGGTGCATTGCTCGCATCCGGGTCCGCACTTGCAGCAAACCAGCAATATCAGACCACAGGGTCCGTTAGCAGTGACGGGCGATACGGGGGACTTGGGGGCAGCTACGGCGGTGGAAGCACCGGTTATGGTTCCGGGTATGGCTCTGGTTACGGTCAGGGGTCTGGCTATGGCCAAGGCTCTGGTTATGGTCAAGGTTCTGGCTACGGTCAAGGCTCCGGTTACGGGTCTGGCTATGGACAGGGCTCCGGCTACGGATCTGGAAATCCCTATTACAATGGCGGCGGCAATGGATATGGTTCCGGTTATTACCCAGGCGGTAATAACGGGGGCGGCTACGGCGGTGGCTATGGTGGAGGCTACGGTGGCGGTTATCCTGGTTATGGTGGCGGCTACGGTGGAGGTTACGGCGGTGGCTATCCTGGCGGTGGCCAAGGTTGGGTAGATGAAAACTGGATCACCGATCAATTGCGATTTGTAAAGAGTGATGTGGATCAAAACAGAATTTGGTCAGCTCAAGCGCGGATTCAGCAACTCGTTGGATATGTTCGCAAGTATGGAGACTCCAACCTCCTGCGCCGATTATTCCTGGCTTCTACTTTGCGCTATAAACAAGATATTTCAACTGAAGTTGACGGTATTGTGGCCGCGTGGACTTCCGGAAACCTCTCCATTGGTTGGGGAGGCGACGGGAATCAAACTTTTCCAGGTCAGCAAGATATAGACAAAGCCTATCTGCTGGACCAGATCGCGAAAATTATCGCTGATTTTGGTCAGACTTCGGGTAGAGCCCGCATTAGACTCCAGGGATTGGTTTCATCGATTCCTCCCTACGGAAATGAAAGACTGATTCGTAGACTGATGTACGTGATCTCGATTCGCAACCGTGATGTTGCCGTATCAGAGTTAAATACTGTGGTTCAAGAAATCAATAGTGGTGCTCTGGTGCTGAACGACACCGAACAGTATCCTGGTTATGGCGGCGGCTATGGCGGAGGCTACTGTGGCGGTTATGGCGGCGGCTATGGCGGGGGTTATCCTGGTTATGGTGGATGTT
>CAZRLV010000276.1:0-5040 GCA_964600955.1 uncultured bacterium | reverse complement strand
GGAGGTCCTGCGGTCCAACAGGTCCTTGAGGAGTATATCCTCTCAGAATTTACGCCAGTGTATCGCCTGGTTCCAGACGACCCCCAGACCCTGGAAACTACTCTGATTAACCTCTGTGATAAAGAAAATTGCTGTCTGGTGGTCACAACGGGAGGAACAGGCCCAGCCCCGAGAGACATAACCCCTGAGGTCACCGAGAAGGTCATCCAAAAACCCATGCCCGGATTCGGTGAACTCATGCGCCAGGTCAGTCTTCAATATGTGCCTACCGCGATCCTGTCACGCCAGACCGCAGGTATCCGAGGGAAATCCTTGATTGTAAACTTACCTGGAAAACCAAAGTCCATCCGTGAATGTCTAGAGGCTGTTTTCCCGGCAATCCCTTATTGTATTGACCTGATCGAAGGACCCTTCATCGAAGTTAACGAGGAAAACATTAAAGCTTTTAGGCCGAAAAGTAGTACCCCAAAACCGCCATGCTGATCTCGATTCAGTATCCTGAAACACAACCATTGATTCGGGTCAGGCATGACTCATCCGAGGATGACGCGATGGGGTTTTCTTCTCCAGATCTTTGTCTTCATTTTGACTTCTGAATTCTAACTCCTGCATTCTTAATTTAAATTGTTGGAAAATAGAATTTCACGAAATTAACCTGCAGGATTCGCCCGACACTTTTGAGATCTAAGGCTTCTTCCCCCGAAGTCTGCATAATAAAATTGAGCCGTTTGATCAATTTTTTACGCATTGTCCCTTTTGGGTCCTGGATCATCTCCAGAATCTCGGTTTTTGTCATCACGGATAAAAAGCGCAGGATCTCGGAAGTCATGGGGGCCATGCGCTTCAAGACTTCTATCTTCAAGGTCTTTTTCTCCAGGCCCAGAGAACAGCTGAAATTCATGACCTTTTCATCGTCTTTGATGGTCGCTCTAAGCTCCGTGTCTTTAGGGTCCGCCCCAGAAAGCATGATATAAGCTACCGGACGATACACAGACGTGATTTCCAGGCTTTCATCCACCAATTCATCCACCTTCTTTTTCCCTCCACCAAAGACTAGATAAAGCAAAACAAGAATCAGGACAATACCAAGGCCTGCGATGGCCTGGGTTTTACGATCTTTCCAGTCAACCTCAGCAATGGCGGCTTTAATTTTCTCAAGATCAAATTTTTTAGCCGGGGCCTCAGAGGCCCCTTCACTTTCTTCGCCGTCAGCCATGCGATTCTCCTCAGGGTTTTACAAACAAACGCACTTCCAGTCTTCTGTTTTGGGGAATGATGCCATCGGGTCTTTTGGAATCATAACGAAACCGCGGTTGATAAGCACCAAAACTTACTATAGAAAACCGCTTTGGATCAAATTCAATATTTTCACTCAATAAAAAATCAAGAACGGTTTGAGCGCGTGCCGCAGCAAGATGCCAGGTTGTGGGGTACTTTCTGGAAGGAGATTGTTGAAAATCCGTATGAGCCTCTATTTGAAACACTCCTTTGGATTCCTTTTTGTAATGCTCCAAAAAAAGTTTATAGAGCCTTTCTTTGGATTCCTCCTTCAATTCCAGAGAATTTTCCTCAAATAAAAGACCCTCTGAAAGATTGAAAACAGCGTGGCTCAAGTCCTGACCGGTCATCTCCACCATGCCTGAGAGTGTCGTGTACTCATCAAGGGTGGACTTGATATCTGGTTTTTGGCGAAAATCATACTGCTTATCTTCAGAACGATATTTTTCAGTATCGTGGAATTTTGCCATACTTTTGGCCTTTCCAGAAAGCTTATCACGATTGCGCTGATTCCCTGTATTTTCAAGCAATGTCTGATCTCGCCCCTGAGCAATATCGATCTCGGTACGATCTGAGCGTGAGTGCTCCTGCATATCTCCTTTTGAACGAGGGGGATCCAGTGGTTTGGCGGCTGATTCAGATTCTTCCTTATTTTGGTCGGTGGCCTGAGAATGATCCATTCTCTCTGTAGGAAAATTGCGCGGTTCCTTGCTTTCAGTCACCTGCTGTTTTATATCCGAGAAGTTCGTTGAAACCTTCTCCACCAGAGAAGTTGGCCTCTCAAGTTCATGTAAAATTTTTTTAACCTCTTCACGCTCCAGTGAAATCAGCCGTATAGCTTTGGTCGCCTGTAAAACAGCCTGTGCCAACATCTCAAGACGTTCCTTGGGGATTTTTTGGCGTTTGATTTTAACAATAACCTTGGAAGTCGCTTGCTCAAATCTAGCATCCACCTTTTTTTTGGGCTTTTTCTGCTTGCCCTTACCCAGACTGGTAGAATCCCCGCTTAACACCCCAAAAGCGCCTCTAAGACTCTCTTTGAGGGACTCAAACTTCTTGGACTCCAGGCTGGAAAAAGAAAATAGCAGAACAAAAAAGCAAAGCAAAAGGGTCATCAAGTCCCCGTAGGTCACCATCCAATCAGGAGCCCCTTGTGGGGGACACTCTGGACACTGCTTGGCCACTTCTATTCCCCCCTCTTGATCCAGTGAATCTCAATGCGCTGATTGAAATCAATTTTGGCGCCTTGGACCATAGCTCCGATGGGATGATGGTCGGCCCACCCCAAAGCAGCAAATCGTGACGGAGAAAAGGTCGGTTCCATTTCCAAGAATTTCTGCACCAGCGCAATGGACATTTTTAGGCTCAAGTCCATATTAGAGTTGTACTCTGAACCTGGAGGTGAAGCATCGGTATGGCTTTCTACCTGAAAATACCCACCGCGATTTTCGCGGAAAATCTGAATAAATCGTGCCAATATCAATGAAGCCTCCGGTTTTACGCGATGGGTTTTGGGGTAGAAAAACAAAGAAGCGGCAAGGGGCTCTTCCAGTGCTACCACAGCGCGGTTGGCATCGGCTTGTGTGTTTTTCACCTGACCTGAAATATTGAGATAATCCCGATCTGCAGTTTTTTTAGCCGGAACCTGAAAATTAAAGCGCTTTTTCTCTTTCTTACCCTCAACACGATCCATACGCTGTTGGTGGCGAAGCCCCTGGCCCGTCAGACCCTCCTGAAGTTCGTTATCCCCAGGGTTGCCAATGAGAGGTTTATTTCTACCAGGAGTTTTCTGATTGCGACTAGCATCCCCTCGCTCCTTGGTAAAACGATTTCCACGGGCAAGAACTCTTTGGTCCGGTGCCTTTTCCTCCAGATTTTTTCGCTTTTTCTCTTTGTTCAGCTCTTCCATAGCAGGTTTAGAAGAAATTTTCTCCTTGAGCATCTTGATGTTTTTAACACTTTTTGAGGGCTCAGCCGTATTTTCCAATTGCCTGGCATCTTCGGTTTGACTTTTTTCTCTCTCAAGAGGTTCCCGCGAACGCTTTTCATTGGAATCCTTAAGCTTTTCTGAAACGGTTTTCATCAAATTTTGCAGTTGGTCCACAGAAACCGCATTGTCTTGGGCTTCTGCCACCAGAACGCCCGCAGCCTCCACGGCCGATTTGAGCGCGGCGTTGAGGTAAATAATTTGCTCGTAGGGATAGCGGTCTGACTGGGCCTTACGAACCTTGGCCACAGCCTCGTCAAAAAGCATGGAGGTATAGCGCTGAGGCTGACTGGTCACCCCAAGCCCTTCCACAACAGAGTGGCCCTGCATGACCCCAAAGGCCCCCGTAAAGGTATCTTTTAGCGAACGAAATTCGATTTTATCCAACTCTGAAAATGAGAAGAGTAAAACAAAAAAACAAAGGAGAAGGGTCATCAAATCCCCGTAGGTGACCATCCAATCGGGAGCACCTTGCGGGGGACATGGAGGGCATTTTTCACGGGCCATTACTCGTCCTCCTCAGCCTCCTCAGCAAAAGAGGCGCGCGCATCTGGCGGTAGGAATGCTTTTAACTTCTCTTCTACAATCCTGGGGTTATCCCCGGCCTGAATCGATAAAATCCCTTCAATAGCAATATTATAAAGGAGCACTTCTTTATCATTTTTAGTCTCAAGATTGCGCTCCATTGGAATGGCGATGAGGTTGGAAAGAAGGGCACCGTAAAAGGTTGTGATCAAGGCAACTGCCATGGCGGGACCTAAGGATGCGGGATCATCGAGCTTGGATAACATATTAACCAGACCGATCAAGGTTCCGATCATTCCAAAGGCCGGACCAAAGGTTGAAATACAGTTGACCATCTTCATATTCAAGCCATGGCGTTCATTTAACTGTTCCACCTCAGATTCAAGAATATAACGCACCAAATCACCCTCGGTACCATCAATCACCAACTGAATTCCCTTTTTTACAAAGGGATTCTCAATCTGGCCCAAATCCTCCTCCAGAGATAGAAGACCCTCTCTACGCGCCTTTTCAGCAAATTCAATCAAAACACGAATAATTGCAAGAGAATTGAGTTCTTGAATATAAAATCCCTGCTTAATAATATTTCCGAGGTTTTTGATCTCTGGAAAGGTGAAATTAATGAAAATCGTGGAAAAAGTCCCCCCAATCACAATCTCCACCGATGGAACATCGATAAAGCCCCAGAGCTTATCCATCTCCGTATAGTGCTTGGCAATAGCCGAGGTAATGAAAATGATACCCATGATGTAACCAACACTGGTTGCGCTATCATTCTTCATGGGTCACCTCCTCAAGGTTCTGCGGTTCCTGGAGTCGCATTTGCCGAGATCGCTCCACCCGTTCACAAACTTCAGAGGGAGTCTCTCGAACCAAAAGCTTTTCCCCGGTGGTGAGGGTAATCAATGTGTCAGGAACGGCCTCAATCGTCAAAATCAGATCCGAATTGAGAAAATATTCTTTTTTATTCAAGCGATGCAGTCTGATCACAGACGATCCCCTTAATGAAAACCCTGAGTCAATTCTAAAGAAAGGTTACTTTAGGGCCTTTTCTGACAGTTGTTTCCTATTTCTATCGGAATTTGTCGTGAAAATTGAGTGCTAAAGCTAAAAAATAGGAGAGAAGATGGATCAGGAATTAAAGGAATCAGGGGTAGTTAAAGAAAAGATGGATCCCCTGGTCAAGCCGGAGGATGACAAAAATAAAAAAAATATAAAAAAAGGGACTAAACGAAACAAGCGAAGGGGGG
>CAZRLV010000275.1:0-5047 GCA_964600955.1 uncultured bacterium | reverse complement strand
CATTAGGGGTTAATGCCAATCTGGGTATGGGGGATCTTTATAAAAAGCTCGAAGCTCTACCTGAAGGCAAGCAGAAGTCAATCAAGGATAGCATTCAAGAACTCTATGAAAAACAACCCAAGATCGCTATGGTGGACTCCGATAAGGGGATTACTAATCTCCATGCCCCAAATGACATCATCATCGATGCCTCAATGCCCGTCGTAGTTAGGGATGGCGGCAAGATATGGAATGCAGAGGGAGCCCTTCAGGAATGTATTGCAGTCATTCCAGATGCCTCCTATGCCTTTTTTCACAAAGCCATGGTCGATGATTGTGTCGCCAACGGACAATACGACTGTGCCACCATGGGTGCCGTTGCCAATGTGGGACTGATGGCTCAAAAAGCCGAGGAATATGGTTCTCACTCCACAACTTTTGAAGTTGCTGAGGGGGGCCTCGTGGAGATGGTTGATGACAGTGGTAAGGTTCTGACGAGTCATGAAGTCGAAGCGGGGGATATCTGGAGACTCTCAAGGGTCAAGGATATTCCCGTGCAAGATTGGGTCAAGCTGGCAGTTGAAAGAGCCCGAATTTCTGGTTCACCGGTTATCTTCTGGCTGGACGAGAAGCGTGCCCATGATCGCAATTTGATTGCTAAGGTTGAAGAGTATCTAACAAACCATGATACAGGGGGACTGGAAATTCTTATCCGAGATGTCACCGCAGCCACAGAGCTGACCAATGCTCGCATTAGAGATGGCCAAGATACCATCGCCGCAACCGGCAATGTTCTTCGAGATCACCTGACGGATATGTACCCGATTTTGGAGCTGGGAACCTCGGCAAAAATGTTGTCGATTGTGCCCCTGCTTTCAGGCGGGGGACTCTTTGAAACAGGCGCAGGAGGGTCGGCACCCAAGCACGTAGCACAGTTTCTAAAAGAAGGTCATTTGCGCTGGGATTCCCTGGGTGAATTTTTGGCCCTTGCCGAGGCTCTACGAATGATTGATGCCAAGTCACCCAACTCAGCCTTGTCAACTCTTAACCAAGCTCTTGACACAGCAAATCAGCGCTATCTAGATGAAGGCAAGGCCCCGTCACGAAAATGCGGGGAGATCGATAACAAAGCCTCACATTTTTATCTTTCGTTGTACTGGGCCGAGGCACTTGCCGCCTCAGAGCATAAGGCCATGAGCGAGTATTTCAGCCCCATCGCAAAAGATTTGAAGGCAAATGAGGAGAAAATCATCGAGGAGATGCTGGCATCCGAAGGCAGCCCCAAAGACATCGGAGGGTATTTTCACCCCAGTGACGAAAAGGCAAGCAATGCCATGCGCCCCTCTTCCACCTGGAACAGCATCCTAGATTCGATCTGAGCTTTCAGGAAAATGAGAGAAACTAGAGCAATTCTCAGAATTTTGTAACCACTTTCTGAAAGGTGTCATGGGGTATCGTCATTGTGGATCAAGGTCCCAATGTCATTAAGTTAGTGGATCTGGTTATGAGAAACCCTGAATCAATGCCTGTTTCACGGGGATGGAAAACCCCACCGCGTCATCCTGAACTTGATTCAGGATCCATCTTCTCTTCCTTAATATTCCACGTGGCTGGACCCCTGGATCCTGAATGTAGGGTTGAGGCATGCCTCAACCGAGGATGACGGCGGTAGGGGACAGGATGACGCGGTGGCTCTTTCGCATCTATTGCTTCTTTCTTCTCCAGATTCTTTTGCTCGAATTTTGTAAATTGCTCTAAGTAAACTCCCTTATTCTATTAAGTTTTTTGGGAGATAGAAATGAAGCGTTGACCCATGGCTGCGCAGGTTTGAGAGGTGTTCTAATGCCGTGGGAGAATTGGTTTCTCTTGCAAAGTCTTTGAGGGTAGCGGCGATAAAGTCCAGATCTTCACTGGAGGGTTCCACTTTTGCCAGGTATTCCTCATTGATGACTTCATCGAGGGAGGCAAATGAAAAGAGTTTTCCACCGGTCATGCCTGCGCCTACATTGGCCAGTGCGGAGCCGAGGATGATGACTGTGCCGCCGGTCATGTACTCACATCCATGCAGGCCGACTCCCTCTACGACAGCGACGGCACCGCTGTTTCGTACGGCAAATCGGTCTCCGGCAATTCCCCTCACAAAAAGGGTGCCTCCTGTAGCGCCATAGAGGGCACAGTTTCCGATAATAACGCTTTTTTCAGGGTCGTAGGAGGCTTTTGCGGGTGGGACAATCACTGCCTTCCCACCAGACATTCCCTTACAGACAGAGTCATTTCCCTCACCTTCAAGACGCAGTTGCAGGCCCTGGGTTAAAAACACTCCAAATCCCTGACCGGCACTTCCCTGAAATTTTAGATCAAGGACTTTGTCAAACGGGCGCGAGGGGTCTTCACCCTCAAGTCTTTGCAAATGCCTTTTATGCAAATCCTTGGCCAGGTCTCCGGCAAGGGTAGCTGGAATGGCGCGGTCAGTATTGGCAATTGAATAGGTTTTAGAGAAGTTACCGTTTTGTTCGCGAGCCTCGCGGGTATCTTGCAAAATTTTAGCATTTAAGTCATGGATAGGATTCGGGAAGATCTCTTCGCCCACTCCAAGCGGGGATGAATCCACACCGATCATCTTGCTGAGATTAAGATTCAGAACGGACAGAGTATCTAGCGCCCTGGGGTTCGGCTCCAAAAAGTCGATTCTTCCCACAAGGTCATGCAAAGACCTTACACCGGATTTTGCCAAACCGTCCCTGACCTCATCTGCCAAAACCTTGAGCACATGCGTGATTTTTTCAGGAGTCCCAGTATATTTTGCTTTGAATTTCTCATCATGCGTAGCGATTCCTGTGGGGCATGCGTTCTTCTCACAAGCCCTGGCCATGACACATCCTTCTGCGATAAGAAGGAGTTTTCCAAATTCAAACTCCTGGGCGCCCAGGATAGCGGCTTTTAGAATGTCTGCCCCGCAGGAAAGCCCTCCATCTGTACGAAGGTTGACTCCATCCCTCAATTTGGATTCACTTAATGCTCGGTGGACTTCAAGAAGTCCCAGTTCCCAGGGCAGTCCGCAATGATTCATGGAGCTAAGTGAGGCCGCGCCGGTTCCGCCTTCACCGCCGGAAACATGGATGATATCAGCCCCGGCCTTGGCAACGCCCACCGCAACCGTTCCGATATTGGCTCCGGCGACTAGCTTGACATTGACCTTAACCTCAGGATGTAGCTGTTTTAGCTCGTAGATCAGCTGCTTTAAGTCCTCGATACTATAGATGTCATGTAAGGGAGGCGGGGAGATTAAATCCACACCGGGTTTGGAAAACCTCGCCTTGGCAATGCTCTCGCTAACCTTGACCCCCATGAGTTGCCCGCCTTCTCCGGGCTTGGCCCCCTGAGCTATCTTGATTTGAATTTCGTCCCCGCTCACCAGAAAGCGGGCCGTAACACCAAAGCGTCCACTGGCAACTTGCTTGACATTGGCGTAGATCCCATGGGATTCATAATAGGGGTTTTCACCGCCTTCGCCGCTATTGACTCTGCCGCCAATCTCTCGCATCGCCAGGATGATGTCTCTTTGTGACTCGGCTGAGATCGCCCCAAAGGACATGGCACCCGACCCAAAGGTCTTTAAGATAGCGCTCTGGGATTCCACCTCGTTCAGTTCAAGAGGATTTCTAGAAGATTTAACTGCCAGGAGATGGCGCAAAGTGATGGGTTCATCTTTCTGGCCCAGGTCAAGATATTCCTGGTAGAGCGATTTTATCTCTTTGTCTTCTGTCTCAAGCTTGGAGAGCTTATGCAGAATCTTGGTACGCCTTGCCGTCATGGAGTGGCGCTCTCCTGTCTTACCTGCCGGATGCTCACGAAAACGATGCAGATTTTCAAAAGGCTGTTCTTCCAACTCCTCTCTTGAGACGGGAACCCAGCGCAAAATGCGATCCGTAATCTGAGCCAGTTCCAAACCACCAAAAGGAGAAAAGAGGCCGTGAAAATAGTTCTTGAGAATTTGGGGGCCCAGACCAAGGGCCGTAAACAGCTTTGAACTTTGAAAGCTTCTTACGACTGAAATACCACTTTTGGACATAATTTTCAGAAGCCCTTGCTCTAAAGCGGTAATCAGGTTTTTCTGTCTTTGCTCTTCGCTAAGCGTGGACAGCTTCGGACTTGTCGATGAGCGGGCAATCTGCAGGGCCATCCAGGGGCAAACCGCCGTAGCTCCAAATCCAATCAAGGCGGCCACATGATGGGTGGAACGAATCTCCCCGCTTTCTACCACAACCGAAATTTTTAGTCGATTCCCCGTGGCATTGAGAGCACCAATTACAGCCCGCAGCATGAGTAGAGATGGAATAGGGGGGTTCTTGGGACTGGTGCGTCGATCACTGAGAATTAAAATCGTGTAATGGTTTTTTGATGCCTCAACCGCAAGTTTACCGGCTCGATCCAGGGCTTCTTGCAGGCCGACAGCACCGTACTCCCTGCGAAAGGTCATATCAATTTCAAGAGCTGCAGTGCGGGTTTCCAGTTCAGGTCTTTGGCGCGCCTCTGCCCTTAAATATGCCAGTTGTTCCAAACTTAGAATTGGGGACTCAAGTCGAAAGGCAGGCGGCAAGGGAACCATCTGTTTGGGTTTGAAGATATTGGGTCTTCTACCAAGATAAACACTGAGATCAGTGACCACCTTTTCGCGCAAAAAATCCAGAGGCGGATTGGTCACCTGGGCAAAATCATGATAGAAGAAATCGAACAGGGTTCGAGGAAGGTCTGATAATACTGCCAGGGAAGCTGTGTCCCCCATGGAACCGATAGGTTCCTTGCCGCTCAGAATCATGGGAACAAGGATTTTGTCCACATCCTCTTTGGAGTACAAAAAAAGCCTTTGCTTATTTAAGGCATAGTCTTGATAGGCAACGGCAGCATTAGGAAGTGGCCATAAACGGGAGTCATATTTTACGTCCCAGTGCTGAATCGATTCACTGGGGTCTCGGAAGAAAATCCCTCCGTTTTGATGACTGACGACGATCCATGAACCGGCCTGAAGGGTTCCTTTGGCCTGAATATCCTTCTCGTCAATATCAAA
>CAZRLV010000274.1:0-5049 GCA_964600955.1 uncultured bacterium | reverse complement strand
GTCTACGATTTTTTGCCTCGACCTCAGGGAGCAAGATTTCACCTGCAAAGCTCAAAGGGCACAAAATATCTGGGAATCGCACAGCCCTCCTCCAGACCAGCGGGTTATGTTCATATTTATCTAGAATCAAAAGCCCGCCTGGAAAAACTTGCCAGGCGTTTCTTCCTGCTGGTTTCCGCCGGTTTATTGGTTCTTCTTTTCTACTTTCTTGGACTTTGCTTTTATTTTTCAAAAAAAATCACGCACCCGATCCAAAAGCTTACAAAAGCCGTGGAGAGCTCCGGACTTCGTTTTGAGCCGAGTCATATTCAAGATTTTGATCCACAGGGCTACCCGGAACTCTCCATTATAAAATCTGCCTTTAATACTGAAATTCTAAACCTGAATTCTCAGTTTTCTCTGATCAAAGCCCTTGCAAACCTGAGGGCTTTTCTCATGCTTCAACCCAGTGAATCCGATTTTCTGCGCCAGATGAAGAAAATCTATCAAAGTCAGTTTGAACTTCATTTTTTAGGATTCGACCCACACACACAGGAGGTCATTTTTAAGGAGGGACGCTTTCCCACCGGTGGAAGTGAAGACAGCTTACTTCAAGACGTTCTCGGATTCAGAAACGAGAAAAACCAGCTTCAAAATCAGGCTCAGCTCTTTCATGAGCAGGTTTTATCCTTTTACGATCATCAGGCCCTGGAAAAGTCGTTTCAAAATAGGTTGAAACAGGAAAAAGAATTTGAAGTCGCCAGCTCACTACAGCTAAGTCTACTGCCAAAACCAGAGGACTCAAAACGTCTGGCCTGTCACTACCAGGCCGCCAGATTTTTGGGGGGAGATTTTTTCGATTTCGGCTCTCAGGCACCCCTCAGTTTTTACATGATCGCCGATGTGGCCGGAAAGGGGCTAACCCCAGCCCTTTATGCGCTAATGATCAAATCAACCCTTGATGCCCTGCGAAACCATTGTCATGATTTGGAGGAACTCATGCGTGAGCTCAACCAAACCGCTTGTAGCAATACGGCCGAGGATTCATTTTGCACCCTGTTTCTCGCATCGGTAGATGAGACAACCAGAAAATTGGAATTTGTATCTGCCGGACACAATCAGATGCTTCTTCTTCGAGGATCAGAGGTCAGATTTTTGAGTGGTCACGGGCTTCCTCTGGGGATTCTAGAGACAGGCCCCTATGTTAAAAAAACCTTGGACCTCGAATCTGAAGACCTCCTATTTCTTTATACCGATGGATGTACAGAAGCCCAGAACAATAAGGAGGAACTCTTCGGCTTGGATCGACTAACCCATGTACTTCGGAACCGTCCATCCAATGCTCCCGACGAGATAAAAGAATCCCTAATTCATGCCCTAAGTCAGTTTACAGAGGGTGCAGAGCAAAGCGATGACATCGCCTTCGTAGTCACCAAACTACTCCAAAATTAAGGCCAACATCTATGCAAAAGTAATATAATATATTATATTTACATAGATGATATATCGTGAACTTAAGACAAAGCTAGTTCAGCTACTGGAGAAAAATCCTGCCGTGGTTCTTACTGGACCCCGTCAGGTTGGTAAAACCACACTGGCCCTTGCGATTGCAAAAGAGCGCGAAGCTGTCTACCTCGATCTGGAGCGGCCCCGTGATTTGGCAAAATTGACGGACATCGAAGAATTCTGCGGATTGAACTCAGACAAATTATTAATTCTGGATGAAATCCAGCGCGCTCCAGAGATGTTCGCCCCCCTACGTGGCATCATTGACGCACGTAGAAGAGAAGGTAAAAAAACCGGACAGTTTCTATTTCTAGGCTCAGCATCCATTGACCTGTTGAAGCAGTCCAGTGAGACTCTGGCTGGGCGCATTGCAACCTGCGAACTTAGACCACTGGACCTAATCGAAGTTGGTGCAAGCCACCTCCATAGCCTTTGGCATCGAGGTGGCTTTCCTGAAGGCTTTCTAACGGAAAATGAGCAGGATAGCCTGAACTGGAGACTCGATTTTATTCGTAGCTATCTAGAGCGCGATATTCCACAACTGGGTCCACGTATCCCTGGTGAAACCTTGCGTCGTTTTTGGACTATGCTGGCCTATAATCAGGGGCAGACGTTTAATGCAGCCACATTTGCCAGAGGCCTGGATGTCAAAGGCGTCACCACCTCTCGCTACCTGGATCTAATGGTAGATCTACTGCTTGTGCGTCGCCTTCAACCCTGGACCAGCAACCTGGGAAGGAGACTTATCAAGGCTCCTAAAATCTATGTGAGAGACAGCGGCATCTGCCATGCCCTGTTGGGAATTGAAAGCATCAATGACCTTCTGGGACACCCGGCTGTAGGTGGCAGTTGGGAAGGATTTGTAATTGAAAACTTGCTTTCTATCCTCCCCAGGCATACATCCGCCGGATATTATCGCACATCGGGTGGTGCTGAAATCGACCTTGTGGTCAACCCTGGCGGCCGTGAGCTTTGGGCGATTGAGATTAAACGGAGCAGGGCACCTAGTGTTTCCAAGGGATTCTATAACGCCTGTGAAGACTTGACTCCGACGAAAAAGCTGGTCATTCATGGAGGATCTGAGAACTTTCCCTTATGCAAGGATATCGAAGCTGTTTCAATTGCAAAACTTCAAAATATCATCCACCCCAAGGCTTCATGATAGCCCCTAAACTTGACTCTATGAACCAGAATCCGAATTTATTCTCTCTTCCGGCCTTCAGCTCAGAAACTTTTCCGGGGGCGTTTCCAGCCCAGGATATAGGCGTCTAGGAGCCAGAACTGACCCTGCTTTTTTAGCATGGAAATTTTTCGTGCGTAGTTTGCGGGCCAGGCTTGATTGGAGAAGTTTTGTTCGCCTACCTGGAGTTCACCAGCTTTGGCGTCAACTGCGGTAACGATAGCTACATGGCCGGTGCCCTCGAAAGCCTCGGCATAGATCAGAAGATCGCCCACCTTTGGCATCATGGTCGAACCGTTGACATAGGAGTCCAGTTTCACTTTCTTTCCATCTGCGACCCGCGATAAGAAATCAATCTTGGTCCAAATATCTGCAGCGATATCCACATCACCATAGACCATTCCGTAATGGGCTAGCAGCCAGCGTCTGGCAAATTCAACGCATTGCCATTTGATTCCAGTATAGGTGGACTGAAAATGATTGGGCTCAAATATGACGCACCCGGACTGACAGTTGGAAAAAGCTTTTAACCCTTCAGAAGTCTCGCCCAGAATCTTTCCATAAGGCGTAACACAATTCTGAGAGCATTTTTCAGGTAGGGGTTTTTTGATCTTCTGAATCGATTTACCCTCAAGGCTTGAGCTTAAAGCAAGTAGCACAAGAGCTACTCCAAGCCATAGAGGTCTAGTTGTTTTTATCATTTTTCTTCTTCCCCTTATTTTTTTTTGTGATCAGGGATTGGAAATCCTTCTGGCCTAGCATGGCCTCAAAACAAGCATTCGCCTTGGCCATGCTGGCGATCTCAGGGTTCCCTCCAATGGCTTTTTCAAGATTACGTATGGCCAGAGTCTGCTTACCTAAAACCGCATAAACACTAGCCTTGTAGTAATACAATACCGGGTATTCTGGAAATTTCCTCAGTCCCAGATTCAAAACCTTCAAAGTGGCTTCAAAATTCCTGCTTCCCATGTGGTAGAGGAACATCGAATGGTAATAACTCAATCCTTTTTCGCGGCTTTTGCGCAGTACCTCAAGCACTTCTTCGCGATGCCCGGTTTCTTCAGCAGTCTCCAGGAGTAGGAGGTAGAGTTCCACGTAGTCACAACCCAGCTGATGACTATTTCTCAGACAGCTCAAGGCCAAAAAAGAATTTTTCAACCCATGATAAGTCTTACCCAAAAAGAGATAGGCTTCACGCTCGTCAATCTTGTCTTCAGCCAGACGCAATGCCTTTTGAAAGGTAGAGAGCGCCAGGCGCAAGCGTGAATTCCTGAGGTGACATTTTCCAAAATTAAATAGAGCATCAAAGGTTTCTTCTTCCTTGAGTGAAAGCGTCAAATAACGCTCAGCCGCTTCCAAATCTCCTGCCTCAAAACTAAGCAAACCCATATTATTGAGAATTTGCGGATTGCGAGGGTCAAGCTGAAGAGCACGGGAATACATGGCACGGCTCTGGCTTAGATCCTCCTGTTTGAAGTAACAGGCTGCCAGGGAAACCAATACATCTAAAATTTCCTCGCCCTCTTCCATGGTTTTTAAAAGAGCTTCATAAAGTTCTACCGCCCTACGAAATTCCTGCATACTCTCCAGGGTCAAAGCTTTTCCAAATAGAGCATCCTGGTTTCCGGGATCCTGGGCTAAGCATTGGTCATAATAGAAAAGGGCTTTTTCAAATTCCTCCAGACTGCTATGAATCTCCCCCAAGAAAAAGTGAATGCGTGGGGATCCCTGACCCAGTTGAAATAGAACAAGAAAGGACTCGCGCGCAGCCTCTAAATCGGACATGGAATAATAAAGAAGGCCCAGGCGTTCAATCCCCAGAGGGTCTGAGGGATTCATGGATACCGCTTTTTTAATGAAAAATTCGGCTTCATCCCAGCGTTCTTGAACCAGGAGGACATAGCCTAGATCCGAATAAGCGGCGCAATTCGTAGGGTCTAACTCGATGGATCGCTGATAACTGTGTACGGCCTCATCAAAATCTTCTAGCCTGAAGCAGGTGTAGGCCTTCAAGTAAAAAAAAAACGAATCCTCTAAAAAACTGTCTTGGATCTCATTAATCAGATCCATAGCTTCACCAAACTCATCTTGCTCGATAAGAAATTGGATGGATTGAATCAGATCAGAGTTCATTTTTAACCGCGCGCCAATGTCTCTCTTTTTCATTGTAATCCATGCGAGATAGATCTGTCCCACCCTCCTCAACTGAAACGATAAATCTCTTCCATCTCAATGAAAATTTTTGCAAAGACAATTGCAATAGCTCTTCAGGAGAGAATCCGTATTCCACGGCAGAAGAAAAAACGGAAAGAACCAGATCTCCAAACTCCTCCTTCAGCCTGGACTTCTCCTGGGTCTTGGATTCCACCTCTTCGAGAACCTCA
>CAZRLV010000273.1:0-5054 GCA_964600955.1 uncultured bacterium | reverse complement strand
AGGGCTGTCCTATTAAAACTCTTTTATCGAGTCTATGGAAACCACAAACTTTGGCTCCAAGCACTATAGAGGGAACCCACCGCGTCATCTGGAACTTGATTCAGGATCCAGGATGTGCCACGTGGAGGTGTCACGAAAGAGAAGATGGATACTGAATCGAGTTCAGCATGACGCATTTGTGGCATTCATGCCCTAGATGGTTTATCCAAAGCTTCGAAGATATTTTAATAGGACAGACCTGAGAGCTAGAGCATTTTACAAAATCTTGTGGCCAGTATGATTCAGTATTGTCACAAGCCTCGTAAAATTCTATCTGCAACTGAGAATCCAGGAGTCAGAATCCAGAATTCAGAATGAAGAAGAAAAACTCCACTGCGTCATCCTACGGCTTGACCGGGGGATCCATCTTCTCTTCTATTTTTCCTTGACGACTTGAATTCTTGAATTCTTGACGCATCGCATATTGGAGTCCACAACAACAATATTTCGCAACTGCACTCTGAATGTGGTTATATTTTTTTGTAAAGTGCTATAGAACCTTCTAGCAGACTTCAAAAACCTTGATCGCAGCCTTCTTTCCTTTAACGGTGATCTCGCGCTCCTCTACCTCTGTGAACTTTGTTTTACAGGAATCAAAAACAATGGGTGAAATTAAGATTCGGCCGGGCGTACAGTTGGATTCCAGTCTTTGGGTCAAATTTACGGCATCCCCGATATAGGTGTACTCTCTGCGGCCTTCTGAACCTACATTTCCGTGAATGGCCCGCCCCTTATGGATACCCATGCGCACTTGAAAAGGATTTCCTTTAGCACTGAGGGTGGTAAAGAGTCCCAAAATCTCTAGCCCCGTGGCAACCGCCTGGGGTGAATCAGGAAAAACCGCGAAAATGCAGTCCCCAATATATTTATCCACATCACCCTGATATTTATAGATAAACTCGGTAGCCGGTTTAAAGATCTCGTTGAGGTGCTCAATCACTTCGGTTGGGTCATGGGCTTCGCTAAAGGCCGTGAATCCCTTAACATCCATAAAGAGATAGGCACGCTCAACCTCACGCTCCTCAATTTCGTAATCTCCTCGTTGCGCGCTTTGACCTGCCTTAGCCCAGACTTCATGTGGGGTATAGCGATGTACAATCTCCTGAAGTCTTAGGTTCTGTTCATTCTTGGTATGTAGTTGCAGGTTTTGAGCCTTAAGAGTCTCGCTAATTTCATAGCTTTTTCTAGATATAGCCGTAAGAAACCCTTGAGTATCATCCAAAATTCCCTCGCTTTCGCGAAGCATGCGATCCAAATCCTCATTTCCCAGCCCAGAGCGAAACTCTGCCTGAAGGGCATGCTGACTGGGCTTATGAACAGGAAGTCGGGTCCCTAGAGCCATCACCCCAACGGTTCCTGCGTGATAATGCGATGAATTGAGGGGATTGTTAGGATCGACGATATCCTCATAGCGGCTCATATAAGGAAAGATCTCGCCCCCAGAATAATAGCCGACAATGGGAATATCCCGACCAAAAACCTCCCGGATAGCCTCCACCTCAGCGTCCACCCGGCTATGCAAAATGACAGCGCGGGTACAGCAGCTTATATTGATCAGCACCGCTGGTTCCAATCCGTCTAATGCTTCCTTGCAGCGCTCGGCGGCTCGGCGTGCCCCACTGAGGACCCCTCTGCGATCCCCATGTAAGAGCCGCACATGAACCCCATTTAGATCCTGCACCGGATAATAGGTTATACAGCCCTTTTGAAAATCACAATTGACCGGCAGACGAACGATAGATCGCCTGGTTTTTCCATATTCCATCTCGACTGAGAAGGCGTAGCGTTGAATCATCCCCTCAAAAAACTTATGAGACTCACTGCCGCCCAAAAACTGGCGATAAAACTCAAAGACGGGGATTCCCTCCACCTCATAGACTTCAGGCCCCTCAGCCCGTGTAATGGTGATAGTGGGTCCCACAGGTGTCCACCCGTGGGCAAATCCAATCGCGGGCCGATAATCAGATTCAGGAAAGCTCAGTCCGGCCACCCTGGCTCCTTTAGAGGAAATTCCGCTTTGCAGATATTGGTGACTCTTCCAGAAGTCTGGATGGCTCATCCCCAGGTCAAAGTCTCCACAACTGAGTCCACCAAAGATGGGAACAGGACCCAGGTGATTCCATAGAGTCTCAAGAAACTCCTCGCGTCCACCCCCGATTCCCCGAAGGGCAAGAATAATCTCGCGCAGGTCTCCTTGTTTTTCAGGTTCTGAGTTCAGAGCCTTCACTATATCCTCGCCCAAACTCTCTTCACTGGAGTATTGATGGGTCTCTGCAAACCTCACCCTAGTCCCTGGGAGATAAAGTGCCAGAACCACAACCGAACCCCGTGTCACTCCTAGCGGAGAAATTTCAGCATAACTTGAGCACCCCATGAGAGATGATGGGGGAATCTGGGTGTGAACCCCGTCTAATAATTCTTGCTGGTCCTGATGGATACTGCCAAAAACAAAAGCCAGTGTGGGTTCTGGAATTTCTCTGCAAGCTTGCCTGGCTGCCTGAACTCCAGCTACAAAACTATCCTTGATCTGGCTAAAGCCAATTCCGACCCCTATAGTCCGCGCATCCATTTTGGCCTCAAAAGACTGGGGTCAGAAAGAGCCTGACGTACCATGGCACTGAGCTTATCACGATCACGTCCCAGTTCATTGGACTGGAGCGGTAAAAAATTGGAAGCGTGATTGGATCGAAAGATACAGCCTTTGAGATCGTCGTTAAGATTCTCAAAAAAGGTTCCTAGCTCACCCAAGAGGGCATCTGGCTCAGGGGCTATGAAATCTCCACTTTGAGCCTCATCATAAATCTCAGTGTCCGGGACAGGAATATAACTAAGTGCCGAAACATACCAGGGTTTTCGAGTGGGCGGCTTCATGCGGTTCACCAACTCAGCCGTACGTAACGCATGTTTTTGAGAGGCAAAATGGTCCGAGCCTGCCAGACCAAGCAAAATAGTTGCCGAGAGGGTTATGCCTGCGTTGTGCAGCTTTTGAGAGGCAAGGGTAATCTCATCTGCGGTGGTTTCTTTATTGATTTTCTCCAGGAGATCATCATCACCGGTCTCAACTCCTAGATACACGATTCCAAGTCCTGCCTCACGCACAGCCAGTAGTTCTTCATCGCTGCGCCTGAGAATATCGCCGGCATGGCCATAGCAACCAACCCGCTTGAGTTTTGGGTGAAATTGATAAGCCATCTCACAGATGGAAATGATCATCCTTGGATGCATCAAAAAAGCGTTCCCATCCAGGAGGAAGATTTTGCGCACAGAATCCCCATAAAGCTCCTTTGAGGCTTCTAAATCCTTTTGGATTTCTCCAAGAGAGCGGATGGAAAACTTCTTGGTGCGGTACATAGCGCAGAAAGTACATTTGTAAGAGCAACCGATACTGCACTGGACCAAAAGAGACTTGGCCTCACTCGGCGGACGAAAAACGGGTTCCTGGTAAAACATGGGAAACCCATGCTACACCCTACGGCGCAAATAGGGGAACCCTAATAAGACTGACCAGAGGTACAACCAACATCTGTGAAACCAGGTTTACTCTTTCAATTCTTATCTATAAACGCTACGACGATGGGCAATTTTCACAACTAAGATTAAAAGTTCCCCATCTAATATTTCATAGATGATCCGGTATACACCCTGTCGAACGCGATACTTCTCCTGCGCTGATAGTTTCTCACAACCTTTGGGTCGAGGGTCATTCGCTAATCCCTCAATACGACCTAGTATGCTCTCAATATCCTGCTTAGGAATTGAGCGCATATCTTTGGCAACTGACTTTTTGAAAGTCAGCCTATATCTTGCCATGACTTCTTAAATCATCTAGGAGTTCCTCATAGCTTAACGTGCTCTCCAAGCTACGTTGCTCGAAGGACGTCAAATCTTCTTGATCCTCCGCTAATGAAACACGAACGGCATCATTTACGATTTCAGACAGCGAACGATTAGAATGAGCGGCCTTGAGGCGTAGCGCCGCATGAAGATTTGGATCAAAATAGATGGTGGATCGTTTGGACATATCACTCATCAGCAAAACCTCCCCTAGCTAAAGCTTAGCGTCACAACCTTATAGCGTCAAGACGTTTAATTTGTTAGATTTTGGATGAAATTCATGTTTAAAGCATCGCCTTATTTTCGAATCAGCAAAAAAGCCGCTTCTGTGATGAGCTCCAAACCAGCATTTGCAAATTTTGGATTTTTTGGAACCACTTCTCCACGCAGAATTTCTGTAATCTCGAAATCTTGAGAGTAAAGATCATGAATCTCGGCTCCGGGAACCGAAAACGGGGGACCCGTAACTTTGGAGTCATCATACTCAAAATTCATCAAAAGCATTCTGCATCCCGTAGGCAATAGGCGAGTTAAATGAGCCGCGTAGGTTTTTCGCATCTCAAAAGGTAGGGCCACAAGCGAAGCCCTATCATAGCAAGCCCGGCAATCTTCAACCCAGTCTGGGTTTATATCAAAAAAATCACCCGCAAAGATTTCTGTCTGATCTGTACGATAGGACTTCAGTCCCTGACCTGCACCAAGGGAACGAGATTGAGTTTGACTACCTGAGAAGTATCGCAAAACAGCGCTCTCTACCAGTTCCACCCCCAGAACTGAATGTCCCCGGTCCTCGAGCCAGCGCATGTCGATACTTTTTCCACAAAGCGGCACAAATACTCGCGCCCCCGGCTCAGGCTCCCAAGCCCCGTAGGCATCGATCATTAAAGGATTGGGACGGCTCTGATCAAAACCTGGAGTTTCCTGCGTTTCCCATTTCTGTCTCCAAAAATCCTGCTCCATGAGGCGCATTCTAACCAATACCCACATGGATCGTCACGAAAATCTGAAAAATAAAATAAACCAAAAAATATAAATCAAAAAACTCCAGCATTGATGCGGCTTTCAGACAAAACATGAAAATAAATCCAAAATAATGTTTGACATATTTTAGATCTGTGTTACTCTATAAGGCTTTCAAAACGAACGGATAGCAAAGAGAACTAAACCCTCAGGGGTAAGTT